>JAPOON010000041.1 GCA_026713405.1 Gammaproteobacteria bacterium | reverse complement strand
CTCGGCGGGGAACTGCCCGCGAAGTCGATCAGGATCTCGCCCTTGGCGGTGTCGACCGTAACCGCGGTCTTGAGGGTGATTACGTCGCCGCCGGGTACGTCGAACGAGGTCTCGCCGTGCAGGGTTCCGGCCGGCAGCTTGCGGATGTCGGCGCGGGTCGCCTGTTCCGAGCGGCCGATAACCTCGTCGGCCAGTTCCCGGATGTCGTCAAGCCCGTAGCGGTCGCACATGGCGTTGAGACGGTCCGCACCCATCTTGCCGCTGGAGCGCTGCGCGGCCAGGTCCCCGAATATCGCCTTCGGCGTCCGCACGTTGGTTTCGATGATCTTGTGCAGCACGGCATTCGGTTCGCCCCGCTCGTAGAGCTTGAGCACCGGTATCCACAGGCCTTCCTCGTGGATGTCGCGGGCGCCCGCGCCGATGCCGTAACCGCCGATATCGGTATGGTGGATGGTGGAGCCGCAGTAGCCGATCAACGCATCGCGTCGGAAGATGGGCGTGAGCACGGTGATGTCGAAGAAGTGCCCGGCCGACATCCAGGGGTCGTTGGTGATCAGTACGTCTCCGGGGTGAATCTCCTCCGGCGGTATGACGCCCACCAGGTTCGCGGCCGCGGCGCCCAGGGAGTTGATATGACCCGGGGTGCCGGCGAGACCCTGGGCGACCATGCGCGCATCCGCATCGAACAGCGCTGTGGCCAGGTCGCCGGCTTCCCGCACGATCGGGCTGAACGCCGTGCGCTGCAGCGCCTTGGCCTGCTCGCTGACGATGCTGACCAGGTTGCCCCACATGATCTCTAGTTCGATGCCGTCCATCTTCAACCTGCCAAGTCGTTTCCGGTTTGCCGTTCCGCGATCAGGCTGCCATCCGCATCCACCCTGAGCCGCCAGCCGGGCAGCACGAATACCGTGGTCTCCCGTTCCTCGACGATCACCGGACCCTCGATCGCCTGTGCAGCGGCCAGGCTCGAGCGGTCGAAGACGGGAACCGCAATCTCCTCCCCGGCCAGGTAGACGGGCCTTTCACCCTTTGCTTCCTGCGGCGTCCCGGCGGGTTCGAAATGCGCTTCGCGGCCGGTCTCCCCGCCGTGGGCGGTCACCCGCCAGTTGACCACCTCCACGTCCATGTCGTCGAGCCGTACGCCGTACAGCGCTTCGTAGGCGGCGTCGAAGCGCGCCCGCAGATCGTTGCTGTCGCGAACCTCTCCCGGGTTGCCGTCGAACGCCACCGTCACTTCCGTCTGCTGGCCGGCGTAGCGCACGTCGGCGGCGAACCGGTAGCCGATGCACCCCGCTTCGATTCCCGCTTCCAGCAAGGCATGCCGCCCCTCGGCGAGCATGCCCTGAATCAGATCATCGACGCTGTCCCATTCGATCTCGTCGAGCCGGCACAGGCCGCCCCGGGCCAGGTCGAGGCGGGTGGGCGTCACCAGGGTTCCGAATGCGCTCAACACGCTGGCCATGGGTGGATAGATCACCCGCCGGCTCTCGAGTCGTTCGGCCACGTAGCAGGCATGAACCGGCCCGGCGCCGCCGAACGCCAGGAGCGGCAGGCCGCGGTAGTTCACGCCCCGCTCAGTGGCATGGGCGCGGGCAGCGGCAGCCATGGACTCGCCGACGACGCTGAAGATGCCGTACGCCGAACCCCGGGGAGCGACGCGGAGGCCGGCCGCGAGATCCTCGATCGCACGCCCGGCGGCTGCCGCATCGAGCCGCATGTCGCCACCGAGAAAGTTGTCCGCATCGAGGATGCCCAGCACCAGGTCCGCATCGGTGACGCAGGCCGCGCTGCCGCCGGCCCCGTAACAGGCCGGGCCCGGGTCCGAACCGGCGCTGTCCGGCCCCACCTTCAGCAGCCCGAGTTCGTCCACACGGGCGATGGAACCGCCGCCGGCGCCGATCTCGATCATGTCGATGGAGGGCACGGTAACGGGCATGCCGCTGCCGGGTTTGAAACGGTAGCGGCGGTCCACCTCGAATTCCCCCGAGACCAGTGGATTGCCGTCCTGAATCAGGCAGGCCTTGGCCGTGGTTCCCCCCATGTCGAAGGAAATCAGGTTCTCGATGCCGTATTTCCGTGCGATGTGGCCGGCCACCAGGGCGCCGGCCGCCGGCCCGGACTCGATCATGCGAACGGGATGGTTGCCCGCGACCCGGGCGCCCACCACCCCGCCATTGGAGAGCATGATCAACGGCTCCCTT
>JAPOON010000040.1 GCA_026713405.1 Gammaproteobacteria bacterium | reverse complement strand
TTCAACTTGCGGCGAGCAAGCTCGGGGGCCGAATTGCGCCTGCGTGCCGGTGGCTACGACGAAGGAGATGGCGAGGAGGTCACCGTCGAAGGCAATGCCGGATTTCCTCTGGGTGACGGAGGATTCGTCAACATCAGCGGCCAGTATTCCGATTCGGCCCCCACCAGCCGCTCGGAACCCTATGACCTGACCATTGCCGGGTCCGGCCAGACGCCACTGGCCGCGACGACGAGCCGCTTGACGACAGGCGGCGTTACCTACTACGGGCCGGACGCGCTCACCTACCGGTATTCCCCCGGCGGCGAGATTCTGCAGGCTGCGCTTGGCAGCGACGGCATTCCCGACGATCTCGATGACCGCTATGCGGAGAACTTCCGCACTGTCGGGGGTAGTCGGCCGTTCGAGAGCCCGGCCCAGATCTGGGGCCAGCCGGACCGGAAGCAGGCGCTGGCACTGGTTAACGCGTTGTTGCCGCTGACGTTGGGTGTGGAGATGTACGGCTTTGCGACCTACGCCAGCAAGGACCAGACCGGTGGTTTCTTCTACCGCCGCCCCGGCGTCAGCCAGCTTCTGCCGGTTCGCCTGGCTGACGGTTCCATCCACGACCCCCGGGCAAGCCTGTATCCCGCCGGGTTCACGCCGCAGTTCTCCGGTGACGTCACGGACTACTCGGTCGCCGGCGGCCTGCGTGGCAGCCATCGATCCGGCCTGACATTCGATGTCTCGGCCGGCTACGGTTTCGACGAAATCCGCTATCGCATCGAGAACACCCTGAACCCGTCGCTCGGCCCCGACACGCCCACCCGGTTCCGGCCCGGGACGCTCTCCAACGAAGAACTGGCGCTCAACGCGGATTTTGTCTGGCCCCTGGGAGTCGGTCTGGCCAGTCCCCTGAACCTCGCCTTCGGTTTCGAGTATCGCGAGGAGGGCTACCGCATCAAGGCCGGGGATCCGCCGTCCTACCGGGTCGGCCCGTTCGGCGTAGCGGATCCGTTCAATTTCGAAATCACCCAGGCCGAGGTCGATGCCGATCCGGATGATGCATTGACCGTCATCGAATGCCGCATACCCGGATTCGAGGTTGTCGGGGCCCTCTGTACCCCGGGGGATCCGGTCAACAACGCCGTTCCCATCGGCTCCAACGGTTTCCCCGGCTATCCGCCCACCTTCGCTTCCAACCGGACCCGGCAGAGCTACGCTGGCTATGTCGATCTCGAAGTCGACCTGACGGACAACTGGCTGGCGAATGCCGCAGCGCGCTACGAGGACTTCGACGACTTCGGCAGCGTTGCCATCTGGAAGCTGGCCACCCGCTACCGGCTGAACGACAGGGTCAACCTGCGTGGCTCGGTGGGCACGGGATTTCGGGCGCCGACGCCGGGGCAGATTTCCACGAGCGTGGTATCGACCCGGATCGATGCCGCCGGAATACCGCGCGCGGAAGGCGTCTTTCCGCCCACACATGCTGCCGCAGGGCTGTTCGGCGCCCGGCCGCTCGACCCCGAGCGGTCGGATTCGTTCACGCTGGGTCTTGCCGCCCAACCCTTTCCCGGCGGCACCCTCACCGTCGATTACTACCGCATCCGCCTGGATGACCGCATCGTCATGTCGTCCCAGTTCATCGTTGATGCGGCCGCGGCTGCCCGCCTCATCGAACTCGGCGTTCCCGGCGGCCACGACATCGCCAGCGTGCGCTTCCTCACCAACGATGTAGTCACGGAAACCAGCGGTGTCGACCTGGTTGCTGCGGCCACATTCGATTGGGACCTGGGGGCAACTTCCTTGCAGGCCGCGTTCAATTTCAACCGGACGGAGGTCGTCGACCTCGGGCGCTTCGTGGACGAGGAGGCCAGGCACGACATCGAGAAGGGCAGCCCGGACACCCGCGGCGTGGTCAGCGTGGGCCACGCCTGGAGCTATCTGGACGTGCTGCTGCGCGCGCGCTATTTCGGGAAATACAGGAACGCCAGCGATGCGAGCCTCGCCGCTGTCCAGGAGTTCGGCCGGGAATTTCTGGTCGACCTGGAAGTGAACGCCACGTTCCGGGAGCGCTATGCGCTCAAGCTGGGTGTCGAAAACCTGTTCGACAACTACCCCGACCCGGGCGATTTCGAGGTCTGTTGCGGCCGCATCTACCGCAGCGACTCCATCGTGCCCTGGCAGGGAAGGCTGTTCTACGCCCAACTGGGAGTGTCGATCTACTGAGCGCGGCGGGCCGGGGCGAAATTCCTGGGCGAATGGTGGGGTCGAGGCGTGGGCAAGAGCATCTCCAGTCCGTCTTTGGGGCGTGGTAGGCTTGGCGTTCGATTTTCGAAGTTGCCCCTTTTCTGGAGACAGGCCCGATGGCCGGTATCGCCGATATTCTTTATGTCCGCTTCCGGGTTCCCGACCTGGATCGCCAGCAACGGTTTCTCGATGACTTCGGCTTTGTCACGAGTCGCGACAACGGCCGCCTGTTCGCCCGGGGGACCGACGCGAACCAATATGCCTATGTGGCGGAAGAGGGTGAGGCGTCGTTCCTCGGGTTGGGTTTCGAAGCCTTGAGCGAGGCGGAACTGGAGCGGATTGCCGCCATTGACGGGGCGCTGGTACAGAACCTGGGCCTGCCGGGCGGCGGCCGGTTCGCGCGGCTCAGCGATCCGGACGGCCTGCCCGTGGACGTGGTACACGGCATCGTCAAGCCCGACCCGCTGCCTTCCCCGCATCGCCAGCCGCTCAACTTCGGCGAGGGTCGTTTGCGGCTCGGGGAACGGGTTGCCTTCGAATCGGCGATGCCTTGCGTCAAGCGCCTTGGGCATTGCGTATTGAACGTCACGGATTTCCGCACCTCCGAGGCCTGGTACAAGGAGCGGTTCGGCTTCATCACCAGCGATGAGGTCTACATGGGCGAGGAGAGCCGGGTGCTCGGCGCGTTCATGCGCTGCAACCGGGGCGAACGGTTCGTCGACCACCACACGCTGTTCCTGGTCGGTTCCGGGGAATCGGAATTCAATCACGCCGCCTTCGAAGTGGCGGACTGGGACACCCTGATGCTGGGCCACGATATCCTTGGCGAGGCGGGTTACGAGCACCGATGGGGCGTGGCGAAGCACATTCTGGGCAGCCAGGTCTTCGATTACTGGAAAGACCCCCACGGGTTCACGCTGGAACACTTCACCGACGGCGACCTCCTGAACGAAGCGTTCGGCTCCCACAAGGCGCCCATAGAACAACTGCTGGCCACCCACTGGGGGCCGCAAGGCATGCCCTAGCCATGCCCTAGCCGCACCGAATCGTGCACCGGTCCGGCCAGGCGGCGGGCACCGGGGCACCACTCGACGATGCCGCCGTTGCCGTGGACCCTGGACCCGACACTGCACATTGCCAATCACCTTCCGCGGAGCCTTAATGGCGAGTGCCCCACGCCGTTGGCGCAGGGTAAGAACAGAACGGGAAACCGGCAGGCGGACTTGCCCGCCCGCAACA
>JAPOON010000039.1 GCA_026713405.1 Gammaproteobacteria bacterium | reverse complement strand
TGGGCCTGCACCGGGTTGCTGTCGCCGCCGTGGGGAAAGATGTCCACGAACTCGCCTTCGACCAGGGTGGCGTCTTCCTGCGGCAGCGTGAAATCCACCCACAGTGCGTCCTCGGTGCCGATGAGCCTGACGACCTCTTCGCCCTTGTCGAGAAACTGGCCCACATCGAGTTCGTGCAGGCCGGCCGTAGCCGCGAAGGGCGCCCGCAGGTGCTTCTTGGCGATGACGGCGGCGATACCCCGCCTGGCTGCCTCGGCCGCATCGAACCGGGCCCGGGCTTCGTCACGCGCTTCGGCCGTGCCGAGGTTGGCTTCAAGCAGCCGCTCGCTGCGCGCCAGGGCCAGGCGGGCTATTTCCAGTTCGGCCGCGGCGGATGCAAGCCGGGCCCGCTCCTCGCTGGTATCGAGGCGCACCAGCAGTTGCCCGGCGCTCACGCTGGCGCCGGGCGCCACGCCCACTTCAACGATGGCGCCGCCAATCTCCGTCTCGATGGTCACCGAACGGATGGCGACCACCTCCCCGGTAATCCGGGTGGTGGGTTGCCAGAGTGCTTCGCGGGCAGTGAACCCCTCCACCGCCTCAACCGGCTCGGGAAAGGCGGCCGCAAAGGCCATGGCGCTGCGTATCTGGCTGTACTTGTACCAGCCGAGCCCGGATGCCGTCACCAGGCACAGGAACATGGCGGTCAGCCAGATGCCCAACCTGCCGCGACCGGCTCTACTCACACCCGTTCCCTCGTCCTGAACCATTGAGCATGCCCGTTGTCCGACTGCAAGACCGGCTTTGTCGCAGGCTTACCGTCGCAAAGGCACCCGCCCGGGCTGTTGGCTCGAACATTCGACAAGGCCATTGTTCGATAAGAAAAATCGGCGCCCCGCCAACTATCGTGCCGGCCGCCGCCTCGGATAAGGAGTATAGACTCATGCCACTGGACTTGAACCAGTTTGTACAGGTTGCGCGCCATCCGGATGAAAACCGCGTGGTGGTTCTGGATGCCAAAAAAGTTCGCGCAAGAAGCGAACATGACCTTGGCCCACATTTCGACGGGCGGGTGGTTACCGCCGAATTCAAGCAATCCGCCAAAGCCGGTTTCGGGATGTCCGCTGCCGAGGCCGAACGCCTCGACCACCTCCAGCGAACCGGCAAGCCCCTGAGGGTTCGAGACGTTTCCCGCACCCTGGCCGAACGTCAGGTTTCGCGCTCAACGCCGTCAGGGCCGGCGGACCGGAAAGCGAAACCCCTGCAGGTGGTACTGGTCGGTGGCGGGGCAAGATCTTCGCTTCAGGTCTGCGCCGAAATCGACCTGCTGATGCGTCCCGACATCCAGCAACACATCAAGGAGATCATGGCGCTCGGCGGCAGGTACGACATTCGCACCACCATCGTCGAAAAGCAGGGGCGCGATTCCATCGGCGCCGGGGTAGCCTGGAACAAAGAGCAGGAGGGCACCGCGAACAACACCGGCGCGGACTATCCCGCATGCGCCCCGCGGGTAAAAAGACTTTACCTCGGCAAACGGGAGGAACTGCTTGCCTCCGTCGAGGACAGCCCCCCCGGCCGGGCCTTCTTGCAGAGCGCATTTTCAGATGGGCGGGAACCGACGGGAGCAGGGTCCGATCCCGAGCCGAGAACCGACAGGGCAGCCACCCTCCGCAAGCATTTCGGCAGGGAGGAACACGAACACTTCGAGGCCAGGTTGCAGGCGGCGCGGCAGGACGAACTGCTGCAGGAAATCTACAAGGTGGAGGTGGTCGCCGACACCGAAGCCGTCGGCGTGGATACATCCTCCCCGCTACGGCCGAACGTATCGGTGCGGGGTGCCGTGAACAGTTCGATCGATGCCGATCTGGTCCGGCTGAATACCGGGACGACACTGGGGTCCCCGCTCACCGAGGCCCAATCCGAGGTCATGAAGCATTGCTACATCGGCCCCATGAATCGCGATGATTTCACGGCGTTTCTGAGAGAGCGAAATCTGCTGGACGAGAACGGCAAGTTGAAGCCCGGAACCAGGGTGCTCACCGGCGGGTCCGGCCTCTCCCTCTACGACCAGCTCCTGGTCCTCGACCGGTTGATGGGGCTGACGGAACCCGACGACACCTCGCCGCACGGTTACCGGGTCAGCGAAGCAGCGAAGGACCAGCACCAGGGCGCCATCCTCATCACCAGCAGAACCGATGGCAAGTGGATTGCACCCCGCCATGCGGAGACGCCGGCCTGGACCCAGGATCTGGATCCGGTCGCCAACGCCAGGGAACAGCACGCCCTGTTCCTGCACAACCAGGGCGAAGAGGTATTCAAGTCCTGGGAGGACATCTGCATCGCCTCGGTCGCCGCGACGACGGGCCGAACGCCCGCCCAGGTCAGGCACGATGGCATGACCACGAAAGAGGTGCTCGACCTGCAAACGGAAGAAACCGGAAAGCACCTGGACGGCCCGGCCGATGGCAGGGACAAGACGCTTTACAGCGCCCTGCGGCAGGCGCACCTGTCCTCGTTCCTGGGCCTGGGGCTGGAACGTGACCTGAAGCAGGCTGCAAAAGCCCTGGGCGAGGCGGCGCCGCTGACGCATTCCGGCCGGGCGGGGCTGTTGATGCTGAGGGGCCAGGTCAACGCCGTCACCAATCCGGACTCGCCGGTTTCCCGGAACAACAAGCCAATCATCGATGTGGTGAATCGCAGGCTGCAGAACCTGAGTTCCTCGCCGGTGCAGATTCACGCCCTGGCCCATGAGCTCATCGAGGCGAAAATCGCCGATTACACCCCCGGGTCCTACGAAAGCATCGCGGTCGATGAATCGGGCAAGCGTCTTAGTTTCGTAGACGCCCGGGGCAAGCCTTCAACTCATGACATTTTCGTCGTCTCGCCGGTATTCAAACGGGCAGCGAACCCCGCCGAAATGTCTCTCGCCGGCCAGGTCGAACCCATCGATGCCGGGACGCCCAGCGCCGGCCGACTGGGGCCAAACCGCATGCTGCTTCGGGAAGACGGCGTACCCCTGAATGTCGAGAGCTACGGCCTGGGCGCCGCCGGCGTCCGGCGCAGCGACGGCTCCACCGTGGGCATCTATGCTTTCGACCTGGTCCACAAGGCCTCGGGCAAGCAGGTGGCCGGTGGCCTGGCCTACAGGAGGATGGCGGAACAGCACCTGGCAGCCGCCGGCCGGCTCGACCCGGTCGGGGATGTCGA
Organism: Gammaproteobacteria bacterium; assembly: GCA_026713405.1. The sequence continues at coordinate 3,276 of JAPOON010000039.1, read as the reverse complement.
AGCAATGTACAAACAGGCGTACGCAGGCAAGGAAGAGGCCTACCGGGCCGAGGTCGAGAAGTTCAGGGGCGATTATGAAGAGGTCATGCAGAAAGCCGCCTTCCTCAGATGCGCCGAGCGGTCGGCAGCCGGGCCGGAAGAATATCGCGCCCGCTACGAAGCGGCCGGCGACCCTGAGCGGCGACGGGAACTCGGGGGCGAGGCCTATCAACGTGAACTGGAACGCATCCCCGAATTCAATCCCACCGGCAGCGACGCCTATTTCAGCCGATTCGTCGACTTTCCGGAATCCGTTCACCAGCAGGTCTACGAGCAGGCCGTACGGGAAGCCAGTGAGTCGCTGACCGCCCGCGACAGACTCGTAGCTTGAGACAGACTTTCATGGAACAAGATCCTCATGTGGTTCTTTAGCTTCTATGGAACAAGCGCCAGCACCGGGCAGCGAGTTCGCATGCGGAGCTTTCCTTTCGCTCAGCGTTCCAGCAGATCGACGATGGCTTGGTCGATAGCCGCCTTGCCGATGGGGTCCAGGCCGCTTCCGGCAACGTGGCCCAGTTTCGATTCGATGACGCGCAGTTCCGCGTTCGGCATTCTGCTGACCTCATACTCGCTGTCGGCAACGCGAAAATAGAGATCGGTGCCGCCCGGCATCACGATTGCCCTGGCCGTGATCGCCTGCAGGGCCGCGTCGAAGTCGCCGGCGAACCTGTCGTTGTCCGCTATGTTCGCCGCTTGCCAGGTCGCCAGCATCCCCAGCAGGTCGTTGGCTTCCCGCCGGCCGAAATAGCCTTTCATGAACTCGATCACGTCCGCGACGGATTCCATGCCCAGTTGCCGGTAAAGCTCTTCCCGAAAGAAGTCCTGCGAGAACACCCAGCCCGCGTATACCTTGGCGAACGCCTCCATGCCGACCTCGGGCGTCGCTGCATAGTCGCCTCCCGCGAAATTCTGATCCGCCAGCAAGGCCGACTTGGCGCCTTCCACGAACAGCCAGTTGTGCGCGGAAATTCTCGCGGCCCCGCAAATCGGAAGTATCGCGTCCACCATGTCCGAGTGTTGGGCGCCCCACTCGAAGGTCTGCAAAGCCCCCATGCTGAAACCCATCACCAGTCGCAGGTGGTCGACCGACAAGCGCTGCGTCAGCAACTGATGTTGGGCCCTGACATTGTCGTGCACGGTCATCAACGGAAACCGCGGACCATCGAACGGTGCCGGCGTATTGCTCGGCGAAGAAGATGCCGAGTTGGCCAGCATGTTGATGACCACCACGCAGTAGTCCGAGAGGTCCAGCACATCGGAAGATGCAAACAGGTCCCGGGCATCTTCATGGGTTGCCGAATAGGAAGTCAGGACAAGGATGCAGTTGTCCTTTCTTTCGTTGAGTTCCCCGTGCAATTCGTAAACAAGATTGAGATCGAGCGTTTCGCCACCCTGGGTGACGAACTGCTCGATCGGAAAATTTCTGAGTTCCATAGCTCATTCTGGTCGCGATGCGACCACTCACCCCCTTTAAGCATGCTGCCCAGATTGCATTGTAACGATTCAGACGACCGCCAACGAACGAACTGCCGGCTGATGATTGGCGACTCGAACAGGCGGCGTGAGCGGCAAATCCGGACAGTCCACCCTTGTCTTGACCGTGCGCAACGTGTTTCATGACAAGAGTTCGTACACGGTTCCGCACCATGAAAAAGACCCTGATCGGTTTCCTTGTCGGCGGGATACTCGGCGCCCTGGCAGGTGCCGGAGGGATGCTGCTCGCCTACCCGTTCCTGTTTCCACCGGCAGAGGTCAACGAGACCGTGGCGGCGATAGCCGGACGCGACGTAGCGGCGATTGCACAGACGCGTTTTCGGGAAGGCACCTCCGGGCAGGACGCCGCGCACTGGGGACGGGGCGGCCTGCATGCCTACCGCGCCGCCGACGGCAACGTGCTGATCGAATTGCAGCCGGATTTCGAGGTCGGCCCCGGGCCCAACTTCTGGATCTATCTCAACACCCGCGGCGGCGTCGACAATGAGGGCGACTTCGAGGCCGACGAGGGCCGGCAACGCATCGCCAAGCTGAAGAGTTTCACCGGCTCCCAGGTCTATGCCGCCGACGCGAAGCTGTTCGCCGGTGCAGGCGCCGTCACCATCTGGTGCGAGAGCTTCGGCCAGTACATCGCCTCCGCGGATCTTTAGCCCGCAGTCTGCGCCAGGGGCGGGGGTGGATTCGCGCAGGGGCCGGAGTGGTGATGGAACATGCGCATGTCGCCGCCCTCCCTGACGAAACCATTCGTCGCGACGCACACGGAGCCCGGCAACTCCTCGTAACAGGTGACCATCACGATGGCGTCGAAGGCTTTTGCCCTGGCATTGTAGAAATCGATTCCGGGCTGCTGGGGACTTTCCAGGATCTGCCGCCAGCTCTGCATGATGTCGTCGCGCGTGCCCAGCGCAGGCCAGCCGGGATGAATGCAAAGCGTCGGATGATCGGCCGCCCACAGGCGCTCCATCGCCTGAATATCCTTCTGGGTGAAAGCGAGGTAGAAGGTTTCGTTGGCAAACAGCGCCTCTTCTTCGAGGGTCATGGGTGCTCCCGGGTCGATTTCCCACGATACACGAATTCCGGATGCGGCCATCGCCGCGCCATGGCCAATTCCCGATATGAGCTATACTTTTCCGCTCCTACGCGCCAGTAGCCAGGGAGAGGCTACAGGGCCGTTCGCAGCGTTCAGAATGAAGGGAGACACACCATGGCCGATGCGTCGTTGCATTACAAAACCATCACTGAACTTGCCGGGCTGATCGAGTCCGGTGAGCTTTCCCCCGTTGAGGCTACCAGCGCCCAGCTCGACCGGATCGAAGCGCTCGATGGGCAACTCAAAAGCTACGCCACCGTCATGGCGGAATCCGCAATGGCCCAGGCCAGAAGCGCGGAGGCCGAAATCACCGGCGGCAGTTACCGGGGTCCGCTGCACGGCGTTCCGATCGCGGTCAAGGATCTCTGCTTTACCACCGGCGTGCGCACCATGGGCGGCACCCGGGTCATGGCCGACTTCGTTCCCGATTTCGACGCCACCGTGGTCAGGCGTTTCGCGGCGGCCGGGGCGGTGCTGCTCGGCAAGCTCAACCTGACCGAAGGCGCCATGGCCGGCTACAACCCCGACCGGGGCGTACCGGTGAATCCCTGGAATGCCGATGCCTGGTCGGGGGCCTCCTCGAGCGGCTCCGGCGTAGCCACGGCCGCGGGGCTGTGCTACGGCTCCCTCGGCAGCGATACGGGCGGCTCCAT
>JAPOON010000038.1 GCA_026713405.1 Gammaproteobacteria bacterium | reverse complement strand
TCATCCAGGTCATCTCAGCCTCGGGCCTCGTGGGCGGGTTCGGCCAGGGCAATTACGCAGCGGCAAAAGAAGGCATGATCGGGCTGCTGCGAACCTCGCTGCTCGAATTCGCCCGCTACGGCATACGCAGCAACGCACTCTGGCCGGTGGGCCAGACCGACATGACCCAGGTGGTTTTCGAGCGCGCCCGCGCCGCCGCCGCCCAGCAGGGCGAGCCGCCGCCGGACCCGGTCGACATGGGATTCGGCACCCCGGAGGAAGTGGCGGCCGGCCTCGTCTGGCTGGCCGGCGACGGCGCCGCCCGCTTCAACGGCCAGATCCTGAGCTTCAATGGCCGCAAGACCGGGCTGTGGACCCACCCGGCCGAGGTGCACGCGGACTATCGCGACAAACCGTGGACGGTGGAGGAACTCGACGCCTATTACAGCGACATCGAACCACAGCCCGTCAATCCGCCGGTGCGGGCGCGAACGCCGGCGAACTAGCGGGCGATTTCGAGAATAGAATAGGCGCCCCCAACAACCGGGAAGAGACATGAAAGAACCCGTTCGAGTTACCGTTACCGGGGCGGCCGGCCAGATCGGTTATGCGCTTGTTTTCCGCATAGCGGCCGGCGAGATGCTGGGCCGCGACCAGCCGGTGATCCTGCAGTTGCTGGAGATAACGCCGGCTCTGGATGCCCTGCGCGGCGTGGCCATGGAACTGGATGACTGCGCATTCCCGCTGCTCTCGGGCATCGTGCAGACGGACGATCCGGATGTCGCTTTCGAGGGCGCGGATTACGCCCTGCTCGTGGGTTCCCGTCCCCGCAGTGCCGGCATGGAGCGCAGCGATCTGCTCGAAGCCAACGCGGCCATCTTCTCGGTGCAGGGCAAGGCCCTGAACGATCATGCGTCCCGGAACGTGAAGGTGCTGGTGGTGGGCAATCCCGCCAACACCAACTGCCTGATCGCCCAGCGCAACGCGCCCGGTCTCGACCCGCGCAATTTCACGGCCATGACCCGCCTGGACCACAACCGCGCGGTGGGCCAACTGGCGGCGAAGACGGGCTGTTCGGTGTCGGAGATTTCGGGTCTGGCGATCTGGGGCAATCACTCCACCACCATGTACCCCGACGTTTCCCACGCCTCGGCCGGCGGGCGCGTGGCCCTTGGCCTGGTCGAGTCAGACTGGGTGGAGGCCGAATTCCTACCCACTGTGCAGAAGCGCGGCGCCGAGATCATTGCCGCCCGCGGTGCATCGAGCGCGGCATCCGCCGCCAACGCCGCCATCGGCCACATGCGCGACTGGGCGCTGGGCACCGATTCGGTGGTCAGCATGGGCGTGTACTCGGACGGCAGCTACGGCATCGCCGACGGCCTGATCTTCTCGTTTCCGGTCACCTGCGCGGGCGGTGACTGGCGTCTGGTCGAAGACCTGGACATCGACCCGTTCAGCCGGGAGAAACTGCTGGCGACGGAAGCCGAGTTGATCGAAGAGCGGGATGCGGTGGCGCACCTGCTGCCGTGAACGCCTCGGGAGCATTCAACTTCGATCTGCAGGCGGTTGATTCGGCGTTGCCCCCGCGGCTGGCCTCGCCGTCCCGGCAATGTTCAGACCTTGCCCATGACATCATGGTTGCCGGTTCCGCACGGCCGGGACAGGCGGCCACGGTCAACCCATGAACATGCGCCAGGTCTCGAGGTCTTTCACCGCCAGATAGGTGTTGACGCGCTTGGTCTCGCCCATGGTCGCGCTCGCCACGTGGGCGTAGTTGTGGCCGGGCAGCAGCAGCGTTTCGTCGGGCAGGCTCTTCAGTTTCTGCAGGCTGTGGTACATGTCTTCCGTGTTCGACCCGGGCAGGTCGACGCGCCCGCAGCCGTTGATGAACAGCGTATCGCCGGAGACAAGCGTGTTCCTGATGCGGAAGCACTGGGAGCCGGGCGTGTGTCCCGGCGTGTGCAGGAATTCGATCTCGATCTCGCCGACACGGACGGTGTCGCCGGAGTCGACCTTGACGAGATCCGAATCCGAAATGCCCGTCACCTTCTTCACGCCGCCGGCCTCGTCCTTGTGCGCGTAGGCCTTGACCGGCCGCTTCTCCATGAGTTCCGCAATGCCCTGGATGTTGTGGTTGGAAAACGAACCGCCGATGTGGTCGGGATGATAGTGGGTGACCAGGGCGCCCTGGAGCAGATAATCGTTCTCGTCCAGCCGCTCGATCAGGCTGTCGATGTCCCAGGCGGGGTCGACGATCACCACTTCCCGGGTGCTGCGGTGGCCCACCACGTAGGTGAAGTTCTGCATGGGGCCGATCTGTATCTGCTCGACGATCAGTTCGTTTTCAGCGCTCGGGGCCATGGTGCTTTTCCGTTTGCCGCGGGACGGCGTATGGCGGGATATTGCCAGCGGCGCGCGTCGGCGACCAGCGTCGGCGACTCACAAGCCCGGCGCGGCGATCAGGCATCGCGCGGCGCCGGAGGTCGAGATGCGGTGACGGGCGAGGCCGGGTCCGGGTACCAGGCAGGCCTCTTCCGGCCCGAGTTCGACCCCTCCGATGTCAATTCGGCCCTCCAGCGCCATGCACAGTGCATAGCCCGCCCGTGACGGCAGGGCGACGGGTCTGCCCGGCTCCACGGCCGCGCGCCAAACCCCGAAGTCGTCGAAGGAAGCGATACGATCGACACGGGGGGCAACCTCCTCGAAGGCCGGGTCGGCCGGCGGATCGAGGCGCAGTCGCGCGATGGCGCGTTCACTGTCCCAGCCGTCCTGGGTCAGCACCTTCTGGGCGAAGGAAATGATGTAGCGCTCGTAAGCCGCCGTCTGAAACTCCACCACCCGGGTGCCGTGCTGCAGGGCGTGGGGTGTCCAGGTCGGCACCACGATCACGTCCGACGGGCGCAGGCTCTTGAGGCTCGTGAACGCATCCATCGCCGCCCTCCTGCGGGCTTCGTCTTCCGCCGGGACCGCGTCGCCCCGGTCGATGCTGCGCCTGATGCCCTCGTACTCACGCACCGCGGCCAGGTATGCCGCGCGGAATTCACCGTCGTCGGCAAATTGGCGGCGCATGTCCTGGCTCATTCCGAACCGGATGCGGCCCTTTCCGTCCGGCCAGGCGTTCCGGTCCACCGCCGTCACCACGTAGACCTCGCGCTTGTGCTCATGCACCTCGAAGTAGAGATCGCCCCGCACGGGCTCGGGATGGGGATCGAGCACCTTGAGCAGGATGACCGGCGCGGCGATGCCTGCCGCGTCAAGGTATGTGGAAAGGGGCAATTCGCCCCCGTCGGTGTGAACACGGCTCTCGCCGCGCTCCTCGATCCCCGAATACCAGATTTCCCGCCCCCATGGCTTGTCAATGCTGACGGGCACGAGCTTGACGGGGCTGTCCGGTACGACGGCGATTGCGGACAATGTCCGGATCCTGCGAGGTTTTCGGGCGAAACCGGATTATAGTCCCGGTAACTCTCAATACCTCTTACTCGCGGACAAGGTTGTCGAATGAGTCAAATTGCCCCGGTCTCTGTTGTCTCGTCGGGTTGGGGCATCGCCCTGTTCGACGTCGCAATTGCGGACAAGGTTGGCAGGTGAGTCAAGTTCGCACCCGTTCGCTGCTTTCCCGTCGGGCTGGGGCATCGCCCCGTTAGCGATGCGCTCGAGTGCTTCCGGAAACTGAAATCTGCGAACGGGCGCGCCTCAGCCGCGACCCCCGTTTCGACGGACGCTTCGTTACCGCCGTTCTGACCACCGGCATCTATTGCCGCCCGGTCTGTCCGGCGCGGCCGCCGGCCCGCGAGAATGTGCGCTATTTCCCCACTCCCGCCGCCGCACGGGACGCCGGGTATCGTCCGTGCCTGCGTTGCCGGCCGGAGGATGCGGGGCGGCTGCCGGAATGGACGGTGGGTAGTGAAACCGCCGTCCGGGGGCTGCGCCTGATCGATGCCGGCTATCTGAACGATCACGGCGTGGAGGATCTGGCTGCGTTATTGGGCTGTACGGGCCGCCACCTGAACCGCATTTTTCGGTCAGAGCTCGGAACGACGCCGGCGAGCCTCGGCCGAACGCACCGGGTGCAACTGGCCAAGCGCCTGATCGATGCCGGTGGCCTGCGCCTTGCGGAGGTGGCGATGCACGCGGGCTACGGCAGCCTGCGCCGCTTCAACGATGAGATGAAGGCGGTGTTCGGGTGCCCGCCGTCGCAGTTGCGCCGTCGCGGCACGAGCGGGCGGGGGCAGCCGCTGACCCTGCAGCTTGCGGTTCGCAAGCCCTACAACGCCGATTGGGTGTTCGGGTACCTTGCCCGGCGCGCACTGGCGGGCCTGGAGACCGTGCAGGGGCTCTCGTATCGGCGCCGGTTGGGCGCGGGCGGGTCCGGGTGCCTGGAAGTTCGATGGCGCCACGATCACCTGACCGTAACCGTTCCGCCGGGGTTTCAGGACAACCTGGGGGAAATCCTGCGCCGCACGAGGCGGCTCTTCGACCTCGATGCGGATTCCGCGGTGATCGATGCGCATCTGTCCACCGATGGCCTGCTGGGTCCCAGGGTGCGCGCGGCCCCGGGATTGCGGGTACCGGGCGCCTGGGACGGGTTCGAAACCGCGGTACGCGCGGTGCTGGGTCAGCAGGTGAGCGTGGCGCGCGCAACGCGGCTGGCGGAAATCCTGATTGAACGGTACGGCGGCGGTGACTTCCCTTCACCGGCGGCGCTTGCCGCAGCGAATCCCGCCGAAATCGGCATGCCCGGGAGGCGCGGCGAGGCGGTTCGGGGCCCGGCGGGGGGAGGGGGGGGGGGGGGGCGTGGGGGCGGGCGAAGGC
>JAPOON010000037.1 GCA_026713405.1 Gammaproteobacteria bacterium | reverse complement strand
CCTGCGGGCGTGGCTGCGCCGCAGTCCCGAATCCAATGTGGGGCGACACCCCGCAGGAAAAAGCAACGACCCTGGATTCCCGATCAAGCCGGGAATGACAGACAAAGACGGTATTTGACTTACCAGTAACAAATTGGCATCGTCGGATGCCCGCGTCGCTCGTCGCGGGGCAGGTCGCTATGCGCAAAACCTCCCGCCCACTGCTCGCTGTATTGATAGTCGCCACGGCCGCGGGCTGCCAAGCCATCCCCACGGACCGGCAGGTCAGCACCTTCGCCACGGCCGCGAGCATGGTGGCCACCGTGGCCAGAGACACCCTCACCGCGTCCAACAACGCCGTGGTCACGCGCAAACTGCGCGAGCGGGCCGAAATAGGGGACGGGGTGGACGACGCGCTCTTCACGCCCCTGGTCGCGGATGACGTCTACGCAACGCGCATCGAGTTCCTGGACGCGTTGGAGCGGTACGCCGAGGCGTTGGAAGAACTCGCGTCCGCCGATCGCACCAAAGCCATGGACAAAGCCCTCGCCAAACTGGCGGGGTCGCTGGACGCGCTGGGGAAGCACTATGAAAGCATCACCGGAAAAAAGAACCGTCCGTCCGCGGCGGGGCCGTCAAACAACTCGTCAACGTGATCGGCGGGGAAGTCACGCAAGCCCAACGGCGCGAAGGCATCCGCCGCGCCGTGGCCATCCAGCATGAAGTCATGACGGACGTGCTGCCGGTCCTCCGCGAGGAAGTGGGGCCCGCGGGCATCTTCGGCATCGCTCACCGCAACCAGGCAGAGGGCGAAAAGGCGACCCTGATGAGCCGCTACAACACGGACCACAAGCAGGAACGCTTATCCAAAAACCCCGACACGCGGCTGAAGCGGCTGACCCGCATCCGGGCAGCGTGGATCAGGGCGGACACGATCAAGAAGCTGTACGCGCGCCTGCGGGACGCGGTCGAACAACTCATCATCGCGGAACAGGCGCTCTACGACGCGACCACGGGCGCCGGGAACCGCGAGCACCTCTACGAGGCCGTGGGGCGCGTGGCCGACACGGCGCGGGCCGTGAGCCGCCTCCGGAAACAACTGAAGGAGTAGAGCCATGAACCTCCGGTCCCGGCTGATCGAACTGGTCAACGCGCTGGATGAACTCCTGCGCAACGCGGCGATGGACGACGAACTGCGGGAGCAATATCTGCGCCGGCGGGCCCTGCTCTCCGCCATGCTGGACGAAATGCTGCGTCAGAAGCTCGACAAGGACACCGGCCCATACAAAGCCGCGGTCGAGCAAACCAACAAGGCCGTCAAGGTAGCCAAACGCGCCCTCCACGAGACCGAAGAACGGGAAGCCGCCATCCTGGAACTCACCAAAGCCGCCCAAGCCATCGACGCCATCATCAAATTCACCGTGTAACACTTGCCGACAACCTCTTTCTGTCATTCCTGCGGAAGCGGGAAGGTGGATTCACATTTGAAGTGCAACAGGTGGTTTCTAAATACCTCGGCGGGCGTCTGATAGCCGAGGCATTTCCGCGGGGTATTATTGTACGCCTGCACCAGTTGCGTAAAGTGCTCATTCGAGAGGGTCGCCAAGTCGGTCTTGCGAGGCAAGGTCCGGCGCAGGCGGCCGATGGCGTTTTCGATGCCGCCCTTTTGCCAGGGCGAGTGGGTCTCACAGAAGAAGGTTTCAAGGCCGAGGGCAT
>JAPOON010000036.1 GCA_026713405.1 Gammaproteobacteria bacterium | reverse complement strand
CGCCACGTCCTCGTCCAGCAGGAAACCGAGCGAACCTGCCTGGGTGGCCAGGCGCTTGAGGGCCACGCGGCGGCCCTTGGACCAGGTACCGTTCTTGTTCCGGCGTTGCTCGCGGGGGCTTAAGCTTACCTCGTAGCCGCCGTCGTCCACTTCCCACACCAGCCGTTTCTCCACCGGCGTGGATGCGGTGCGCCTGTTCTGTTCCTTCTGGTTCGCGTCGTAGGCGAGTTGCTCCAGCGCCTTGAGCGAACGCTCCCACTCGGCCAGGGGCTCGACGAGAACCGTCAATGTCCGGGTGCCGAGTTCGGCGTGCGCCGGTGCCGGGTCGGGGAGTTCTTCCGGCAGGGCGACGCGTTCGCCGAGGTCGTTGCGCAGTTCGGCAAACCGGTGCAACGTCGACACGCATTCTGCCTCAACCCACTTGAAGCCATTGACGGAAGCACGGTGACGGATGGCGTTCAGCCGCTCCAACCATTTGGACAGGTTGCGGTAGTACGATCTGGTCCAGCAGTCCCGGAAGCCGTCGAACAGGGTCTCCAGCGCGGAGCCGGTCGAGCCGAAACCGAACGTCTCGTGGCCCGCCTCGAGGCGCGCGGCATCGGCAACCAGCGAAAGCTCGTCGTAGCGCTGGATGCCCTGCCGCTCGGCAACGCGCAGCAGTTGGTTCAGCAAGGCGAGAGACTCGGGGGTGTCCAGCCGGACCAGCGCCAAGAGCGACAGCGCGAACGCGGCATGGTCCGGGAACGCGTTGCGCTTGCGGGTGCCGGCCTTCTCGGCCGCCAGCGCCGCATCGATCTCGCGCCACGCGGCGAGGCTGTCGCCGCGCAGCAACGCAACCAGGCCGCGTGTCGCGGCGAGGCCGGTTCTCGCTGCCCGGCTTGCCTGGGCATCGGGCGGCAGGCCCGCGAAGACGCCCTCCGCCTCGTCGAAGCGACCCTGAAGGACGCGGATGTAGGCGATATCCGCGGCGTGGCGCTCCGGCCGGCCGGTCAGGTGCTGGCAGCCTTGAACGACTGGCTCGGGGTCTGCCGCGGTGGCGACGACGTGGCGCAGGCAGCCGGTGAGCGCCAGGTCGATATACCGCTCCGGCAGCGTCCGCAGCACGTCGGTTGCGAGCGGTTCGGCGAACATTCGCCAATCGTCCGCCGTCAGGTCGCCCGCGGTCAGTTTGTCCAAGTGGTCGAAATCGCCGCCGACCACGTAACACCGGAAAAGGATGTCGTACAGGTACGGGTCCGCGCCGTAGCCTGGGCTGGTGGTCTCGAACGCGGCCAGTATCCTTTGCATGCGGCCGTCTTCGTGGGCGCGCCGCGTCAGTTCCACCGCACAATGCGGCGTAGCGCAAACACCCTTGTTGCCGGCAGCGTCCAGGCGCATCGCGATGCCTGCGGCAATGAGTTCGCTGTTGACATGGCGGATGTCGCCTTCGCTGAGCCGCCGGCCGTCAAGCGTGATGCCGGCCTCCGAGAAGATTCGCCGGGCCCGCTTCACGCCGACCGGTTGCGGGGCTATCACGCCGTAGACCTGGGCGAGGAGCTTGCCGGCGGGAGTGAGCGCGGCATAGCGGTCGGCGCCCGGGTCCGCAGTATTGTTGTGGGGATCGGCCACCCCGCATGCTCCCTCAGGTTACTGAAACGTCCCGAAGCCTGGCCGGTGCGCGTACGACGGCACCTTGCCACAGACCCCGTGGGGCACGCTGAATGCGTAGAAAGACGCGTGACACGACACTAGCATAGGGGTGTGGTTTCCGAAACACGTGGAATCTCAGCGTCAAAACACTTCGGAAATGTCCCCAAGGGGAGTGACGAGCGGTGCTCTCCTCGGCCGAGTCCAGATCGCTGATTGTGGCTGTGGCGCCGTGTCTTCCTTGGCGGTCACGTTGCCATCAGGATGACCTGTTACCACCGAGTTCCCGCTTCTCGTAGACGGTGGCGATTTGCCGACCGTCCCACCTGTAGCACAGGTGTCGTTCCTGTCGGACGTTCGAGAGCAGGGGTGGCCGGAATACGGCGGCGCATTCGCCTCCGGGGCGGCGGACGCTGTCATGGGCGATGCCGTTTGAGCCGGATTCGCGCAGCGATTTGCCCAGGTACTGGCCGGCCGCGTAGTTTTCAGTGTGGTAGAGGAGCGGCTGTGCGGCTCTTTGACCGCGCAGGTCGTGCAGGTCGCCCATGAGGTCGACCAGGTAGACCCTCATGTCGAGTTCCATGCGTGGCTGGCTGGTAGCGCGCATGAACCGTTCGCGGCGATGCCGGGTCTCGGCAATGGCGGTGTCGAGGTCGCTTGCGGCGTAGAACACCCCATGGCTGCCGTCGGAGAACCGGCTGCCGTTCGGGTTCAGATGGGTGAAAGCGGCCATGATGACGCCGGTGCCCGGGCCACTGATGCGGTCTTCGGCCGGTACCAGTTGGATGTTGCCGATTTCGTCGCGAAGCCTGGGGTTGGTGAGCGCGTCCAATGCGAAGATTGCTTCAAGGTCTTGCGGTTCCGTTACCCGCTCGAAGAGTTGAATCGGCGGAAAGCGGCTTGCAACGATGCGCCGGCACGGTTTCCAGGCAACGCGGGCAAGCGGTGGCCTCACGCCCAGCCGCCGCGCTCTGCGTCGAGGTATTGCCGAACGACGTACAGATCGACGACCTGGCCGGACATCATCCGGTCGAGCGCCGACCGCCCGCCGAACGGGGGCGCGGCATTGGGCCGCTTCACCCATTCATCGGCTGCGGTTTCGTCAGGCAGCAGTACCTGAAGAGCCTTGTAGATGCCGGTGATATAGGAAATTCGCTCCAGCGTATCCCTCGAAAGAACAACGCCGGGGTCCTTCTTCCACTTGAAGTAGGTCGATCGGGCGCTGAGCCCGAGCAGAGTCATCTGTTGCTCAACCGAGAGGCGCCACAGTTTCGCGATCTGAAAGAAAGTGCGCAGGGCGGGGCCGGACAGATCCCTGCGGTCGAGGGCACTTGCCGGATGCGCATGTACGGCCATTGATTGATACATAAGTGAATTAGCTTATGAAAATAGTCTATTTGCGTACTTTCGGCAACACCCTGAATCGACCGGCCCGTTGAAGGCCCGGAGCCGGAAATCGTCGACGGCCAGCTGGAGGCG
>JAPOON010000035.1 GCA_026713405.1 Gammaproteobacteria bacterium | reverse complement strand
TCCTCTGCAACAAGACCTGGAAGGAGCAGGTAACCCTGCTCCCGATAGGTCTTGGCCTGTTCCGGGGTCAGTGACATTCGGCGAGCGCCTGCGAACGGCCGGTGGCCGGGGAATCGAACGGCGAATGCACCGGCCCGGCGCCCTCCCCCCGGCGTGCCGGAAGTCCGGCGGGCCGTCCCGTCAGCCGGCGCCCATTTCGAAGAAACACAGCTTGTTTCCGTCGAGGTCCCGCACATAGCCGCCGTAAAACCCGGGCATCCGTTCGCCGGGGGGACCCTCATCGGTGGCCCCGAGCTCCAGCGCCCTGGCGTATAGCCCGTCGACGCCATCACGAGACCCCCCCGGAATGGCAACCATGTTGCCGTTGCCCGGGTGGTGGGGTTCCTCGTTGTACGGAATGCACACGGCGAGCATCGGGGCATCCGGTGAGGTTCCGTACATCTTGATGCGATCCATTCCCATGAGTTGACTGGCGCCGAGTTCGCCGAGCAGTTCGTCGTAGAACCCCAAGGCGCGGCCCATGTCGCTCACACCGATGGTGCAGTATCCGATCATTGGTAAATCTCCTGTCTGAAAAGGGGAAAATCGCGCAACGATCATTCAACGCGGTTTGCACTCGCAAATCAACGACGCGTATCGCCGAGCCGCCGGTTCCATGGCCCCCGAATACGAGTTGCAACAATCGCGTGGTAAATTAGCCCGCCCGCCGTAGATACGAGGAACCCGAGTGAAAGGACCCCTCTACGATGTCACCGTGGTCGAGGTCGACAGCTTCATGGCCGCGCCAAGCGCCGCGGCCGTGCTTGCCGACATGGGCGCGCAAGTTGTGAAAGTCGAGCCGCTCCACGGCGACCCGATGCGGGGCTTGAGCCGGCCGATCAAGATCGAATCCGAATTTCAGGGCTACGACTTCCAGTTCGACGTGGACAACCGCGGCAAGCGTTCCATCGCCGTCAACCTGAACGAAGCCGAGGGTGTCGCGGTGGTGCGCCGCCTCATCGAGGGCGCCGATGTCTTTCTCTGCAACCTGCTGCCGAAACGCCAGAAGCGATTCGGCCTCGACGCCGGCACCCTGCTCGAGTTGCGCCCGGGCCTGGTGCACGCCACGTTGACCGGCTATGGCACCTCCGGCCCCGACGCCTGGCGTCCCGGCTACGATGTCACTGCCTTCTTCGGCCGCTCCGGGCTGTACGACGCCATGCGCGAAGGCGAGCACGGCGTGGTGCCCATGGCCCGCCCGGCTCAGGGCGATCATACGACGGGCCTCGCATTGACCACGGCAATCCTCGGCGCCCTGCGCCTTGCAGAGCGAACAGGTGAAGGCCAGGTCGTAGAGACGTCGCTCTACGAAACGGCTGTCTGGACCCAGGCATCCGACTTCGCCGTCACGGCAGTGGACAAGGCGCCCGTGCGCCGCCGCGCCCGCAAGCAACAACTCACACCCATGACGAACCGCTATCCGTGCAAGGACAACCACTGGGTGGTGCTCAACATGCTGGACGCGGGCGCCTGGGAACGCCTGTGCCGGGCGCTGGGCCGGGAAGACTGGCTGGAGGACGAGCGTTACGACACGGGCAGAAACCGATACCGGCGCATGCCGGAGTTGGTCGATGCAATCGATGAGGTTCTGTCAGCCAGAACGCGGGACGAATGGGGCAGAATCTTCGACGAGCACGGCGTGATCTGGGGGCCGGTGCT
>JAPOON010000034.1 GCA_026713405.1 Gammaproteobacteria bacterium | reverse complement strand
CTTCCGGTTCGAGTGAGAATCTCGACTGCACCGACTAACGAGGCCGCGCCCCGGCCCGACGGGAAAACCATGAACAGGTGCGCGCTCGACTCGTTCGGCAACCCTATCCGCGAATAAGAGGCATACACAGGACGGAACATGGAATACAGCAAGATTATCGTTGACGAGCCGCGGCCCATGGTCCGGCGCATTACCCTGAACCGGCCGGACAAGCGCAACCCGCTGTCCAATGAACTGCGCAGCGAAATGTTCCACGCCCTGGAGAGCGCAGATCAGGATCCGAATTTGAGGGTGACGGTCATCCGCGGGGCCGGGCCCTGTTTCTCGGCGGGATACGACCTGAAGTCGAATACTGCGGCCGAACAGCCGTTCTACACGGCCGGCGGGCTGGCCAACTGGCCGCGTCATGTGGTTGAGGGGTTCTTCAGGATGTGGGACCTGGCCAAGCCGGTGATCGCCCAGGTGCACGGTTATTGCCTGGCCGGCGGCACCGAACTGGCCACGGCATGCGACCTGGTCTACGTGGCGGACACGGCGAAGATCGGCTACCCGGTGGTGCGCGCCATCAGCCCGCCGGACAACCAGTTCTACCCCTGGATCGTGGGATTGCGCCGGGCGATGGAGCTGATGCTCACCGGCGATCACATGTCGGGTACCGAGGCGGCCGAGTGCGGCTTCGCCAACCGGGCCTTCGCGGAGGACGAACTGGAGGAAAAGGTGCTGGGCATCGCCGAGCGGGTGGCCATGACGCCGTCCGACCTGCAGCAGATCAACAAGCGGGCCGTACACCGGCAGATGGATGCTATGGGCATTCGCGCCGGGATTCGCGCCGGTACGGAGATGCAGCAGCTCGCCACCTTCACGAAGACGACCCAGGCTCACCTTGCCGACATGCGCAAGGGGCTGACCCAGGCGCTGTCGAAGCGGGACGAGGCGTTCGGGGACTATCGGACGGCCGACAAGCGCGAGGGGTGAGGCGCGCCGTATACGAACTCTTTCCCGAATCGATCTTCCTGACACCAAGCGGGAGTTTGGTACACCCCGGCGGCAGGAATGAACGAATTGGGGGGCGGGGGGTGTCCTGCGCCTGAAGGCGGTATAGTTGCGGTGCCGGAACGGCAACCGCCTGCAAGCAGAGACAGAGGCCGACCGGGGCTGAACCGTGGACATTGAACTGCCATCTACCGGGGTTGTGTGGACGACGCTTGTCGTCTACTTCGTTGCCCTGTTCGCCATTGGCGCCTGGGCCCGGCAGCGTACGCGGGACGGTGACAGCTATTTCATCGGCGGCCGGGGGCTCGGGGCGTTTGTCGCCTCGCTGAGCTACGCGGCCGGCTCGTCGTCGGCCTGGACGATTCTGGGGGTGAGCGGCATCGCCTTCAGCCAGGGGGTCTCGGCCGTTTGGATGCTGCCCGGGACGCTCGCCGGGCACGTGCTGGCCTGGTTCTGGCTCGGCCGCCGCCTGAATGCCGTGGCTCACCAGAATCAGTGGGTGACGCTGAACGACCTGGTCGCGTCCGGCGTCGTCGGGCGTCAGCGGACGGCGCTGTTGGGTCTTGCGGCGCTGGTGGTCGCCATCTCTTTCACTTTCTATGTGGCCGCGCAGTTCCAGGGCGCCGCGTCAACCTTCGCCAACATCATGGACGTGGGAGAGTTCCAGGCGCTCTTGCTCGGGGCGAGCATCCTGCTTGCCTACACGTTGCTCGGCGGCTTCTGGGCGGTCAGCGTGACCGATGCGCTGCAGGCGGTATTGATGCTGTTCGCCGCGATGCTGCTGCCCTGGTTCGCGCTCCATGCGGCGGGCGGCGCCGGCGGACTCGCGGAGGGGCTGGCGGCGGTGGCCACGCCCGAGCAGCTGTCGCTGACCGGGGAACACCAGGGGCTTCTGGCAGCGGGGTTTCTGCTGGGCATGGTGAGCATTGGCCTCGGCCCGCTGGGGCAGCCGCACCTCTTGAACCGGATCATGGCGATCCGCGACATGGGCCAGTTGCGCGTTGCGCGCGTGGTGGCGCTGGGCTGGTTCGTCATCGTGCTGGGCGGCATGTTCCTGCTCGGGCTCTGCGGTCATGTACTGCTCGTGGATACGACGGTCACCGATTCGGAGCAGATCTTCTTCTCGATGACCAACCAGTTGCTGCCGGCGGTTCTGGCCGGCGTCATCATCGCCGCCGTGCTGTCGGCGATCATGTCGACGGCGGACAGCCAGTTGCTCGTTGCCGCCTCCGCGGTGAGCCACGACCTGATGCACAGCACCTCGCTCCTGGTTTCCCGGCTGGTGGTGCTGTTTGTAGGTGTACTGGCGGTACTGGTCGCCTACGGGCTGCCCGACGCGATATTCACCCGGGTGCTGTTCGCCTGGAACGCGCTTGGCGCGGCGTTCGGGCCGGCGGTGATCGTGCGTCTGCTGAACTGGCCGGTGCGCCCGGGCGCGGTCATCGCAGCGGTGGCGACCGGTTTCACGCTGACCGTGGTGCTTTATCTCGCGCCCGATACGCCCGGGGATTTTGCGGAGCGCGCAGTGCCCTTCCTGCTTGGATTTCTGATTCTCGTGTTTGGGAAACGCCGGGGATTGCTTCATTAGATCGCGATTGCTTCGCTTCGGCCAAGCTGAAACAATCCGATTTCCGCCCGGGGGTATGGGCGAAGCATTCTCAGCGGCAATGGCAGGCCGCGACATCGAGGG
>JAPOON010000033.1 GCA_026713405.1 Gammaproteobacteria bacterium | reverse complement strand
CCCGGCATTTCCGACGTTCGATTCGCCAAAGTGTTACCGACTCGGACCGGCGCCGGGAGTACGGACGATATCAACCGCGCCATGGACTACTTCGCCGAAGCGTCGGCGTGTAGCTGGGATGGGGAAACGACGGCTCCGGTGCGGCCGCTTCTGGTCAATATGAGCCTTGCAACCACCGGGCTTGAATTTTCAGGGCGGGGAGTGGGCGAGCGCAAGCTCGACGCAACAGTTTGGGCAAACCGCCAACTCTATGTCGTTGCACAGGCCAACGCCGGAGTACACGGCGTCTCGAATTACGCGACGGCCAAGAACTCCCTGGCTGTCGGCGCCGCCGCCGACACCGGCGTCGTCGCCTCGTTCAGCAGTCATGGTCCCACCGCCGACGGCCGTCTGGCGCCAAACGTGGTGGCAACCGGCGTCGATGTCTGGTCGGTGCGTGGCCAAGGCCGCGGGTCGGGATACGTCAGGCAGGACGGAACCAGCATGGCGTCTCCCGCCGTCGCTGGAATCGCCGCACTGCTGATGGATGGGGAACCGGGTTTCCGCGACCAACCCGCGCTTACCCGCGCGCGCATCATGGCCAGCGCCGTCAGGCCCCAGGCTTTCCTGGACGCTCGCTTCGCCGCCGACAATTCGGCAGGCCCCGACGAACTCCAGAACCGCTACGGGCTGGGCTTGGCTTCGGCCCGGCTCAGCCTGTTGCAGCGCGACCGGGAAGACGGGTGGACGAGCGGCGCCGCGGTGGCTGAACTCGGCGACGACGAATACGCCTACGTGGACATTGACGTACCGGAAGGCGCGGATCGGCTGGGCGGGGTGATGACCTGGGACGGAGGTGCCGCCGAAGCGGTCACCGAGTCGGTGCTCAACGATCTCGACCTTTGGGTCGATGCGGGTGCCGATTGCGGGCCGGGCGCCTGCGGCGACCGCAGTTCACGTTCCCGCATCGACAATGTGGAATGGGTTGTCGTCAAGCGCCCGGCTGCCGGCGTGCACCGCGTAAAAGTGGTCGCGGAGCGCATCCACGGCGCCGCGCCCAGTGCCGCTGTCGCCTGGACCCTGATACGCGGCAATTCCACGCCCCGGCTTCATGTCGAGCCGGCCGATGCCGTCATTCGCACCACTTCCGATCGACCCGCGGAGATCGCGATCACCGTAACAGCCGACGGCTATGTTGCCGCGGGGAGCACCTTGCACCTGGGAGCCCGCAGGAACGATCACTCGCATGACATCGTTGTGGAAACCGCACGCGAGGACGGTCTTTCGCGTGAAGGGATCCAATCCTTCCGTGATGCCATCCCCCTGGGCGAGATCGCCGCCGGCGAGAAACAAAGCCTGCTGCTGTCGATTACGGCCCGGCGAAGCGATCGATTCTACTTCACGGCGAGCGCGTGGAATGCGGAGGCGGGCACGGCCAGCGTCGACATCGTCGTCGACGGAGACGACCACTTGCCGGCGTTGGCGGCAGTGCCCGAAAACGACCGCTTCGAACAAGGCGAGCCTATTGCGGGCCGCTCTGGCGAACTGACCTTTGACCTGATGTTGGCGTCCCGCGAGCCCGGAGAACCGGATGTCTTCGCACAGCTGTCCGGCTCTTCCGACCGCTATACATCGCTGCAGGCCGCCCGGTCCCGGAGCGTCTGGTTCACCTGGCGGGCGCCGGACTCGGGCACCTGGTTCTTTCGTGTCGGCGAAGCCGGCCGTCCGGGGGACCGTGTCTACGGGATCAATATGGCCGTTTTCCAGGGAGCGCGGATTGCGGCGCTTGAGCGGGTGGGCGCAAACGATGACAGCGCCCTTGCCTTCAGCGCGAAGCGCAACGAGGAGTACCGCATTCGCATCGCTTCCACCCAGGACGACGTGAAACCTTACATGCTGCGGTGGGAGGGAGGCGGCGATGGCCCGCCGAACGACGACTTCGCCCATCGGGAGCGGATTACCGGACTCGAAGGTACTGTTGCCGGCAGTAACCGGGGCGCCAGCCTTGAGCCGGACGAGTTTTTCGGCGACCTCACCTCGACCGTCTGGTACGCCTGGACCGCGCCGGAGGATGGCTACGGGGAATTCCACGCGCCAGCCAGGCGGGTGTACGCGTTTGTTGGCGACACCATCGCAAACCTCCGCCTGGTGTCTTCCACCCGGTTTTCCAGTTCCACCGTCTTCCCGGCGGCAGCGGGCCAAACCTACCGGATCGTGGTGGGTAGCGAGGGCACCGAGACTGCTGGCGGCGAGTTCGAACTGTCCTGGGAAGGCGCCTCTGACGCGGCGCTGGAAGACAACGACGCCTTCTCCGACGCCACGCCAATCGAAGGCGATCACGGCTCTGTCTCCAGCGTCGGGCTTCGAGGGGCAACCGTGGAAGAAGGCGAGCCTCCGGAGACCGGAACGCAAACCCGTTGGTGGCGTTGGCGGGCGCCCGGCGCCGGGCCGTACACCCTTCGCCTGAGCGGTAACGATCGGACCATCTCCGTCCTGAACGTCTTTGCCGGCAACGAACTTGGGCATCTGCAGTGGCTTGCCGGCGGACAAGAATTGGTGATTCACACCGAACCCGGCGAGACTTATTCCATCTCAATGGGCAGACGCCACGAAACCTCTTTTCAGCAATTTCACTTGGGCGACCTTGCCCTTTCCTTGGGGGGGAAACCCCCCCCACACAGACAAACCCGCCCACCGGCCGCGCCGCGGGCGGGGGGGGGGGGGGGGGGCGGGGGCGGCCGCGCGCCGCCGGGGCGCCCCCCCCGGGGGGGTTTTTCTTTCTCCCCCCCCAGCCGCTT
>JAPOON010000032.1 GCA_026713405.1 Gammaproteobacteria bacterium | reverse complement strand
GGGGAAAATGGGGGTAGGGGGAAATGGGGTTGCGGGTCAATCCCCCGGCCAATTTCCCCCTGACCCCATTTTCCCCCCATTTCCCCCCATTTCCCCGGGAACTACAGCCGCCCCTCGGTGACTTCGCTCAAGTCGAGCAGTTCCTCTTTGCGTGCGAGCAGGTCCTCGTAGGTCATTTCGGGGCCGAACTCGACGTCGGGATTCTTGAACAGCGCGGCAGTCGAAAACTTTCCGTTGCCCGCCTGGATGATCCTGCCGGTAGGCGCTTCCTCGCTGCACATCAACAGCACCGCGGGCGTGACCATGCGTGGATGGCGGAGGGGTTCGGGATCGTCGAGGTCCTCGTCGCGGCCCGGAATGGTGTTGATCAGCCGGGTGGTCGCCGCGGGCGCCAGGGTGTTCACCCGTATATTCCTGGCCCG
This sequence comes from Gammaproteobacteria bacterium, assembly GCA_026713405.1. The sequence continues at coordinate 7,446 of JAPOON010000032.1, read as the reverse complement.
GCCTTCGATGGCGAGCACGTTCATCAGGCCCAGCATGCCGGTCTTGGCGGCCCCGTAGTTGGCCTGTCCGAAGTTGCCCCAGATGCCGGAACCGGAACTGGTGAAGACGATGCGGCCGTAGTTCTGTTCATACATGATGGGCCAGGCTGCGCGGGTGACGTAGGCGGTGCCGTTGAGGTGCACGTCCATGATGATGTCCCAGTCGTCCAGGTCCATCTTCTTGAAGCTCTTGTCGCGGAGGATGCCAGCGTTGTTGACCAGGATGTCGATGGTGCCGAATGCCCCTACCGCATCGTCGACGATGGAGCGGGCGCCCTCGCGGCTGGCGACGCTGGCCTTGTTGGCGATGGCGGTGCCGCCGAAGGCGCGAATTTCCTCGACGGTTCCGTCGGCCATGTCGCTCGCGCCGCGGCCATCGCCGCTGCCGCCGAGGTCGTTGACCACCACTCTGGCGCCGCGCCGGGCGAATTCCAGCGCGTGACTCTTGCCCAGGCCTCCACCGGCGCCCGTGATGACCGCCACTTTGCCTTCGAATTCACTCAAGGCGTTCCTCCTTGCCCATGCTTATTGAGTTACCCTAATGGTCGCCGAATGTGGATACCGCAACAAGTCGCAGAAATCCCCCACTCCCGAAACCGCTTTGCAGGAGCCAGCATGTCCCCGGCATTATCCGACCTGGTGCCCGAGTAACTGGTGTTCGGGTCCGAATACAAGTGCGCGGCCTGGACGCCCTGATGCTGGTCTGGTGACCGGGGGCAAGCTGTGGGAACTGCTTGACGAAAATTCCGAATGAACGCGTTTGCCGACCTGCGCCTGCCGCTGTTGCAGGCCCCCATGTTTCTCGTGTCTTCCGCAAGGCTGGCAAGCGCCTGCGCCAGCGCCGGGATCGTGGGCGCGTTCCAGTTGGCCAACCCGACGAACGAGGCCGAACTCGAGCAGTGGCTCGATGAACTCGCGAAGACGGAAGCCGCCCGGCGTGCGCGAGGTGAACCGTTCGGTCCCATCTGTGTCAATGTCAACGCCAGATCGATTCACCGGCCGGGGTATCGCGAACGCTTCGCGTGCGTGGAGCGTGCCAGGGTGCCGTTGATCCTCAGCAGCATCGGCGATCCGGCGGAGGTCGTGGCGCGGGCCCACGCCTGGGGCGGCCGCGTCATACACGACGTCACCACGCTGCGTTTCGCGGACAAGGCCATCGAGGCGGGCGTGGATGGGCTGATGCTCACCTGTGCCGGCGCGGGGGGCCACAACGGGAGCCTCGCTCCGTTCGCCTTCCTGCCCCAGGTGCGGGAGCGCTTCGACGGCCTGATCGTGCTGGCCGGGGCCATCGCCGAACCCAACGGCGTGCGCGGCGCCCTGGCGCTGGGCGCGGACCTGGTCTGCATGGGTACGCGCTTCGTCGCCACGCGGGAATCGGCGGCCCCGGAGGCCTATCGGCGGATGCTGGTGAACGCCGGCACGCATGACGTGCTGGAAACCGATGCCATTGCCGGGCTCACCGCTAACTGGCTCAAGCCCTCGATCGTCGCCCAGGGCCTCGATCCCGAGAATCTGCCGGCTCCGCACGGGCTGCACCGTCCGAACCTGCCGGAGGGCGTGAAGGCGTGGCGCAACGTGTGGAGCGGTGGCCACAGCACCGGCCTGATTGACGACGTGCCGACGGTGGCGGAACTGGCGGCACGTTTCGAGCAAGCGCTGGCGGACGATCTTGAACCCGGCTGGCAGAGTCGCGTGGCCGGGCGGCTCGGGTTGCCTGCCCCGCCTCCATCCTGCTCAAATGGATGACTCTATCGGGCGGCGGCCCACCGGGCGGTTGCTGTAACGTAATCGAGGGATTCGGTTCCCGCTGGACTGTCATGCTTTACGATGCCGATGGCACGCGTGGCCAATTGACGCGCGAGTGGTACGAACGGGGCTTCTACTCGGAGGAGACCCTGCCCCAGGCCCTTGCCGCGGGCTGCGCGAAGTACGCCGGGCGGAGGCTGGTTTTCCATTCGCAGGGGCGCACGCAGATTCATGCGGTGGAATCCCTGTACGAGCGCGGCCTGTCGATGGCGGGGGCGTTGCACCGGCTGGGAATCCGTCCCGGCGACGTGGTCGGCATCCAGGTGCCGAACCGGGTCGAGGGGTACGTTTCGTTCCTTGGGGCGATGCTGGCCGGCGCCGTCGTGCTGCCCATCGTGCACATATACGGTGCCCGGGAGGTGAGTTTCCTATTGCGGGAAAGCGGCGCCAGGGCGCTGCTAGTGCCGGACCGGTGGCGGAGCATCGACTACCTCGAACGCTTGCGGAGTCTCAGCGATGTGCCGCAACTCGATCATCGCATCGTCATCGGCGAGGAAGTCCCCGCGGGCTGCATCCCCTGGAGCGAACTGCAGGCCGAGGGCGAATTTACACCGCTACCGTTGCGGGCCGATGACGTTGCGCTGATCCTGTTCACTTCCGGGACCACGTCGCACCCCAAGGGCGTGCTCCATTCGCACAACTCGCTGCTGGCGGAACTGCGGGCCGCGTTCAGGCCCGAGGGCACGCCGTCCGTCGTCCTCTCGCCCTGGCCGGCCGGCCATATCGCCGGGGTGCTGTCCATTCTGCGGCTGTTCTTCAGCGGCGGGGAGTCGGTGCTGATGGATGCCTGGGACGCCGGTGCCGCGGCGGCGCTGGTGGAGAGATTCAGGGTCACGCGTTCTTCGGGGACGCCCTATCACGTCAACTCCCTGCTCGATGCCGCCGAGGCCGATGGCCGGGACCTTTCCAGCCTGTCCGACTACCTGGTTGGAGCGGCCGCGGTACCGCCGGAGGTAGTGGAGCGCTGCGGGCACGCCGGCATCGTGACCTACCGCTCCTACGGTTCCACCGAGCACCCCACCGTCACCTCGGGCACACCGGAACACAGCATGCAACGGCGAGCGCACACGGACGGCGTCCTCAACCCCGGTTGCCGCATTCGCATCGTTGACGACGAAGGCGCCGACGTGCCGCCCGGCGAGGCGGGCGAGATCGTCTCGCAAGGGCCGGAACAGTTCCTGGGCTATCACCGGGAGAAGCTCAATGACGATGCCTTCCTGCCCGGCGGCTGGTTCAGGACGGGCGATGTCGGGCGCCTGGACGCCGAGGGTTTTCTCACCGTCACCGACCGGAAAAAAGACATCATCATCCGGGGCGGCGAGAACATCGCCTCGAAAGAGGTGGAAGACTACCTGGCCGTACACCCGGCCGTCAGCGAGGCGGCGGTGGTGGCGGCGCCCGACGAGCGCCTCGGTGAGCGGGTGTGCGCGTTCGTGTTGCTGCGACCGGGGCAGGCGCTCACCATTGACGATGTGCGGGCACACTTTGCCGCCCTGCAGGTTGCCAGGCAGAAGACGCCCGAACGCCTGGAATTCGTGACCGCCTTGCCGCGTACGCCGTCCGGCAAGGTCAGGAAGTACGAATTGCGGGAACGCCTGCGGGCGCCGGCAGCGGACCAGGTGCGGGCCGGGGAATGAAATCACGGGCGACCGCGGGACCGGTTCAGGCCGTTGCCTGTCCGCTCACCGCATGAGCCCCTTCTGCGGGCCACTCGTCAAAGGCGGACAGATTGCATGACGGGAGACCGGACAACTCATGTGGTGTCTGCACCTGAGCGGCGCGGCGTGGCGTTTGCCAGCCCGTGAGACTATCATCTAAACAGGTTAACGCTTTAAAGGGGGTTGAAATGAATCGACGCCGACGCTTGAACCAGGCGGTGTCCGCGGCGCGGGAATACGACCCTTACACCTCGGAGTGGCTGGAGCATGAGTTCGAAACCTACGCCCTGCTGCGTGAGGAACTGCCCATCGCCCGGGTGGAAACGCGCGGCCGCCTGGAACGCGGCGACACCGGGGGGGCGTGGTTGCTCACCCGTTACGATGACTCCTGCGCGATACTGGGCGATACCGGTACCTATTCCAGCCAGGCCAGCAACTACCCGGAACGGCCATGGATACCCCAGGCCATCGATCCGCCGGCGCATACGGCCTATCGGCGCATCCTTAACAAGTGGTTTACGCCGGACGCGATGACGGCCATGGAGCCGCACCTGGAGCAGTTCGCCGGCGAACTGCTGGACAAGATGCTGGAGAAAGACGAGTTCGATTTCGTCGCCGACTTTGCCGACCCGTTTCCAACCGTCATCTTTTGCGAGTTGTTCGGGTTCCCGCTGGAGGACTACCCGCAGCTGATGGACTGGAAGAACACCCTCATGCATTCCGCCGACGGGCACTCGAGGGGGCGGGAGCTGGCGCTGGCCAAGGCGGACGAACTGGGCATAGAACTGGACGCCGACGGCGAGATTCCCGGCGACAGGCTGATAGAAATTTACGGCAATACCGGCATGTCGCTCTACGAGTATTTTGGAGATCTTCTCGAGCAGAGGCGCAAAGAGCCGCAGCAGGACATGATCAGCCAGCTCATCGCCTCGAAATACGACGGCGAACGCCCGCTCACCCAGGAGGAACTGCTGGATACCCTGTTTCTCATGTTCATGGCTGGCCTGGACACGGTGGCGTCGGCCCTGGGCCTGATCGTCAAGGGCTTCGCCGAGCAGCCGAAGAAGCGCCAGGAGTTCATCGAACTCATGGACGATCCGCGCCGGTTGGTGCTGGCCATCGAGGAACTGGTCCGCTATCACGCCATCGTGCTGCTGCCCCGGCGCGTCCTGCAAGAAGTCGAGTTCGAAGGCGTGTGTTTCCACGCGGAAGACCAGGTGAACTGCCCGACCATGGCGGCCAATCGGGACCCGGAACAGTTCGAGAATCCCGATGAGCTGATCTTCGACCGCGTGCCCAACCGGCACATGGGCTTCGGGCACGGCCCGCACCGCTGCCTGGGCTTGCACCTGGCGCGGCGCGAGCTGCGCATCGCGCTGGTGCTGTTGCATCGGCGGCTGCCGGACTACGAACTGCATCCCGACAAGAAGCCCGAGCTGTTCGGCGGCATGAAGGGGGCAAGTTCCCTTTGGTTGCGCAAGGCCTGACCGCGTGCATGTCAGGATCATTGCCGAGCGATGCCAGGGTCACGGCATGTGCAACATGGTGTGCCCGACGGTGTTCAAGTATGACGACGACGGCTTCGGCTACGTGGTCCCGGAGCTGGAACAGGTTCCCGCGAGCCTTGCCGACGATGTGCAGTTGGCGGAGATTCAGTGCCCGGAGCGCGCAATTGTCATCGCGCAGTGACGGCGCGAATCCGCGGTACGAGGCGTGGGCCGCCTGGTGGGGAGCCTCATGCCCAACGTAGATGACCTGACCGGCTGGGTGGTGGAGCCGGCCGACGACGGCTTTCACGATCAAGGTGACGGCGCCGACCATCCCTGGTGGATGGAGACGTTCTGGACCTCTTTCAATGTTCCCGAGCGCAGAATGGGTGGCTGGCTGTACAACCAGGTGCTGCTGAATCAGGGTGAGAACGGGTTGTGCAACGGCGGTGCATGGGTTTGGGACGACAGCGCCGCCCCCGCACTCTACGAGCGCAACGAGAGCGGGCTTGTGCTGCCGGTGGGTCCCCGTGACCTGTGCGACATCGCGCTGCCGAACGGCAATTGCATCAAGGTGCTCGAATCCTTGACCCGGTACCACATGACCTATTCGGACCCGGGAAAGTTTGAAGCAGACCTGCAGTTCGCGGCCATCATGGAGCCCAATCCGCATCCGGCCGGGTGTGCGCCGTTCTGGCGTGGCCGGCATTGGGACCAGGCGATGCATGTTACGGGCGAGATCGTTCTGCACGGTGAGGTGATTCCGGTCGACTGTTACTCGGTGCGCGACCGGAGCTGGAGCCCACGCAAGCCGAGGTTGTCCCGGCAGGCCAACGACTCCAGCGGCGGCAAAGAGCCCCAGCGCAAACCGGCAGCGTCGGGCGGCGAGCACTCGGACATCTCCAGGCCATTGCGCAAGCGATTCAATATCGGCTACATCTTCGGCACCGCTTCCCCGCAGGATGCGTTCCTGGTTTATACGATGGTGATCGAGGGTGAGGAAGACCGGGGTGACTTCACCAACACGGGTTACCTTGTTCGCGACGGTGAATGGGCGCACCTGGTGTCAGGCCGGCGCGAGTGCCTGGTGGACCCCGACACCGGCTGGATCTGGCGCATCGAGTACGAGGGCGAGGATACGCTTGGCCGCCGATTGCATGCGATCGGTGAGCAGGTGAGCAATCACGGCACGGCCACCGGGCTGTTTCGCTGGCGGTGGGATGGAGCGGAAGGCTGGGGCGAGAACCAGGGCGGGATCGCGCCATCCTATCCGCGGGTGCCCAGAGGCTGACGGGACGCTGCCGACGCTCGGAAACACTGCGGCGAACGGGACACCCGCCTGATTTGACGACCGTTGCCCGCGAACAAGAGGTGTAGGCGGGTAACCGTTTTGACGGACGACTTGGAAAGGGACCAATGAACTGGAATTACGAACTGTTTATCGACGGGAAATGGACGGGCGGCACGGCGAACCGGTCGATCACCGTGATCGACCCCGCCACCGAGGAGGCCATCGGGCAGGTGCCGGACACGTCGGTGGAAGACGCGCGCGCAGCTATTGCGGCAGCGCGCAGGGCCTTCGACGAGGGCCCCTGGCCGTACATGAAGCCCAGGGAGCGCGGCGCCGTGCTGCGGCGCATGGCTGATGCGCTTAGAGCCCGGCACGATGCCCTGCGCGAGATCATCGTCGCCGAGGCGGGCGCCGTCGGGCCCATCGTCGACATGATTCAATGCGGCGGCTCCATCGACATCGGCTACTTCAATGCCGACCGCGCCCAGGACCTGGTGCACTGGGTGGAAACCTCTCCCCCTACCGGCGGGCCGGGTGGCATGGGCGGTAACGCCCTGGTGCGCGAGCCGGTGGGCGTGGTGGGCGCCATCACCCCGTTCAATTTCCCGTTCATGCTGAACATGGTGAAGGTATTCCCCGCCATGGCCGTGGGTTGCAGCGTGGTGCTGAAGCCGCACCCCTGGACGCCGCTCAATGCCTTCGAGATCGCCAGGGCGGCGGAAGAGGCGGAACTGCCGCCGGGCGTGTTCAACGTGATCACCGGTCACGCGGAAGTGGGCGACGAAATCTCCGGAAATCCCGATATCGACATGGTGACGTTTACCGGATCCACCGCCACCGGGCGCCGCATCATGTCCCGCTGCGGCGACCAGATTAAGCGCGTGCAACTGGAACTCGGCGGCAAGAGTGCCCAGGTGGTGCTGGACGACGTCTCGGAAGACGTGGCGCGCCAGATCGGTTTCGGCGCCGTACTCACGCACTGCGGGCAGGGCTGTGTGCTGCAAACGCGGCTGTTGATGCCCGAGCACCTGATGGATGCCTACCTCGAGGGCGTTCATGCCGTGAAGGACAACATCGTTATCGGCGACACCCGGGATCCGACGACAGTGCTGGGCCCGCTCATCAGCGGGCAGCAGCGCGACAAGGTGGCGGGCTATGTGCAGTC
>JAPOON010000031.1 GCA_026713405.1 Gammaproteobacteria bacterium | reverse complement strand
GAGGTCCAGCGCCGGCGCCGGCGGAACCAGGCTGATGCGGGCGAACCCGAGCAGCGTGTCGTCGAGCACGATCGGCTCGATGAACGGCGAGCCCTCCTCCAGAGTGCCGCTCAGTGCCAGCAATTCGTCCTCGACTGTGAAGATGGCGACACCGGCGACCCGTGGAACCCGGGTCAGGCGGTTCGCCACCACGCCCAGCTCGATCCGGTTCTGGTCGATCAGCCCGTCCATGCTGGCCCGGGCGGCCAGGTCGGCCAGCATTTCGCCGGTTGCCCGGTCGTGCTCTTCGCCGGCACGGCCCTCCCAGATCAGGAACATTGCCGTCGCGGACAACAACGCCGTTGTCGCGGCGATCAGCAAGTAGAATCTGAAACTGGGCTGCATGTGTCTCCAGGTCGCATTGCCGGCAGGCCGTTGGGGGTCGGGCGCGATGGCGGAGGACCGGAGAAGATTCTGAACGAATCAGCGGCGGGAAGCCACGCTGCGTCCGGTTTGGGCCCGGTAGCCGCCCTTGTTGTGGGCACGCGGCCGGGTATCATGCCCCTTTGTTTTAGCGACCGACGATGGCCAGTTATTCCACCAACGAATTCCGCTCCGGTCTGAAGGTACTCCTCGAGGGGGAACCCTGCACGATCCTGGTCAACGAATTCGTCAAGCCGGGCAAGGGGCAGGCATTCAACCGCGTGAAGTTCCGCAATCTGAAGTCCGGCCGGGTGTGGGAACGGACCTTCAAGTCCGGGGATTCCATTCAGGCGGCCGATGTGCTCGACCTCGACATGGAGTATCTCTACTCGGACGGCGAGTTCTACCACTTCATGAAAACCGACGGCAGTTACGAGCAGCTTGGCGCTTCGCTCACCGCGGTTGGCGAGGCACGGAACTGGATCACCGAACAGGACGTCTGCCGGGTCACCTTGTGGAACGATGAGCCGATCTCGGTAGTGCCGCCGAATTTCGTGGAACTCGAAGTTACGGAGACCGACCCCGGATTGAAGGGCGATACCGCCCAGGGTGGGACGAAGCCGGCAACCCTTGCCACGGGCGCGACCATCAAGGTGCCCTTGTTCGTCAACACCGGCGACCGGCTGAAGATCGATACGCGATCCGGCGAATACGTCAGCAGGGCATGACTTGAGCTGACCGGCCGGCGCCGCCGGGGAGCGCAGCGCTCGCGGCTTATCCGGCCCCGTCCCGCACCATCGCGTCGAGCCGCGTGGTCAACACGGAGCGGATTCGCTCGATGGCCGCGGCGTCCCCGATCGGCTGCATCCCCCTGCCTGAAATCTGGAAGATGTCCTCGATTCGCTCCCCGAGCGTATTGATGCGGGCCTGGTGAACTTCGATGTCGAGTTCGACGAACATCGAACCGATCTCGGCGAGTAACCCCGGCCGGTCGGAGGCAACGACGGTCAACTGCGAGATGCCGGACGCGTCCGGGCTGCCCAATGTCACCTCGGTGGGGACGGCGAAGTGCTTCAGGGTGCGCGGGATGCGCCGCGATCCCCCGCTCACCCGCGCCTCGGGATCAGTCAGGGCCTTGAGCAGGTTCTGTCGAACGGAATCCCTGAGCGCCTGGTCGGCGATGGCCTTTCCCTGCCGGTCGAGAACGATGAACGAATCGTAACAACGCCCCTCGGCGCCGGTGGCGATGCGGGCGTTGACGATGGAAAGATGCAGGCGGTCCAGCGCCAGCACGCTGTCCGCGAACAGGTTCTCCCGGTCCGGCATGCAGATGAACACCTCGGTGGCGCCCTTGCCGAAATCGCCGCCTTTCACGTCGGTCACCAGCACGATCTGTTCCGAGTGTGACAATTCTCCGAGCACCTGTTCGGTGATCGATGCCGCCTCTTCCGGTGTGTGCTGCAGGAAGAATCCCTCGCCCGCCCCTTCCCAGATGGCGGCGTAGTCGGCATGGTCGATGTTCTTCGCGGCCAGGGTGGCTTCCGCCTGCCGCTGCCGGCGCTCGACCTTCGCATCCCGGGATACCTGGAAACCGGGGCCTTGCCGCAGCAGGTTGCTGGATGCGACGTAAAGCTGGCCGAGCAGCGTCGAACGCCAGTCGGTCCATAGCGTGGGGTTGGTCGCGTTGATGTCGGCTACCGTCAGCGCATACAGGTAGTTGAGCCGCTCTTCCGTACGAACCAGCCTGGCGAAGGCGGCCACCACTTCGGGATCGTTGATGTCCTTGCGTTGCGCCGTGGTGGACATGACCAGGTGTGAACGCACCAGGAAGTCGAGCAGGTCCGACTCCTCGTCGGGAAGGCCGTGACGTCGGCAGAACTCAACGACATCGCTGGCGCCCAGGTTGGAATGATCGCCACCGCGTCCCTTGGCGATGTCGTGGAAGAGGCCCGCAACATATAGAAGCTCGATCTTCGGAAGCTCCCTGACGATCCGGCTGGCCAGCGGAAATTCCACCGCCGATTCCTCCAGGGTGAAGCTCTGCATGAAGCGGATCACCATCATGGTGTGCGCATCGACCGTGTAGATGTGGAACAGGTCGTGCTGCATCTGGCCGATCACCCGGCCGAACTCGGGGACGTAGCGGCCGAGTACGCCGTAGCGCCGCATGCGGCCCAATTGGGTGACGAGCGTATGCGGGGCGCGCAGCAGTTCCATGAACAGGCGGGTATTTTCGGGGTCGTGGCGGAAG
>JAPOON010000030.1 GCA_026713405.1 Gammaproteobacteria bacterium | reverse complement strand
GGCCGGTTCTGCGGCTGGCCAAGGTGGCGCGGGCGGTCGAGGGCGGCGACATGTCCGTGCGGGCGCGCATCGACACTCCGGATGAACTCGGGCTGCTGGGGCATGCCTTCAATACCATGACTACGTCGCTGGCCCTGCACCAGAATAACCTCGAGGAACTGGTGCGCGAGCGCACGGCGCAGTTGCAGGAATCGCGCGATCAGCTTGCGGACCTCTGCCGCCTGCTCGAGAGCCACGCGGAGACCATGGAACTCGACCTGCGGCGGGCGGAGGTGATACAGCGTTCGCTGTTGCCGGGCTCTCCGCCGGATATACCGGGATTCTGCGTACACACGCTCTACCGTCCCGGGCACAACGTCGGCGGCGACCTGTTCGACATCGTCAAGGTCGACGACCGCCACCTGGTGCTGGTAATTGCCGATGCCTCGGGCCACGGCGTCAGCGCCGCCATGCTGTCGGTGCTGTTCAAGCATCGCCTGTCCTTCCTGGACTCCCTGGGCCGGCCACTCGGTCCGTCGGAAGCGCTGAAACAGGTCAACCGGTCGCTGCTGGCCGGGCCGACGACGCCGGGCATGTTCGTCACCTGCATATACTGCCTGCTGGACATCGAGCGCCGCACGGCAGTGATCGCCTCCGCCGGCCACAGCCCGGCGATCCGGGTGGGGCGCTTCGGGGGAACCGAGCAGATCGAGCATACGGGGCCGGCCCTGGGCCTGTACCGGGACGCGGTCTTCGCCGAGTGCGAAATCGAACTGGGCGATCAGGACCAACTGCTGTTCTATACCGACGGCATTTTCGACATCGGTGGCGACGAGCAACCAAGCATAGCGTCCATCGCCAGTACGCTTGTCCGGCACGGCGAGGAAGAGCACGTGCTGGACGAACTGTTCATCGATCTCTCACACGGTCACGAGCGGGAAGACCGGGACGACGTGACCATGTTGCTGCTCGAGGGCCATTCCGGGGAGAGCTACTTCGGCAGCGACGACGACGTTCCCGCACTCGAGATCGATCCGCCGGCCGATGCACCGCTGCTGACCTGGGGCGAAACCGGCGACGCCTGGTTCGTCTGTCTCAAGGGGCGGGTTACCTGGACCTACGCCGAGGCGCTGCTGCAGGGCGCCCGGGCCGCCATCGCCCGGGGCAAGCGCCTGGTGGTCGACCTTGCCGAGTGCGAATACCTCGACAGCGCCCTGCTCGGCACGCTGCACGAAGTCGTGCAGGAGGCCGGCGAAGATTCCGTCGAGGCAGCGGTGCAGGGGGCCAGCCCGTCTCTCCTGGAGGCGTTCGGTCAGCTCAGCATGGATCTGGTACTGAGCCATGTGCAGGAGCAGGCCGTCCCGGTGCCCGACAATCGTGAGTCCATGGCCATGCCGGATGCCGATCCCAAGGGCCAGAAAATACGTCTGCTACGCGCCCACGAAGTACTCGCAGCCCTCAGCGAGGACAACGAGTCCGAGTTCGGGGCCGTGGTCTCGACCATGCGGGAAGACATGGGCGTCGGTTAGCAGACCATGACGATGCCGGTGCGCCTGAGCAGCCTGGCCGCGCTACCGCTTCTGCTGATGGCGGCTGGTTGTGTCGAGCAGGGCAGCGAGGTCCATGCGCTGGGCACGCTCGAGCGGGACCGAATAGAACTGGCGGCGGACAGCAACGAGCCCATCCTGCGCATTGCGGTTTCCGAAGGGCAGCCGCTCAGCGTTGGCGATGTGCTCATCGTACAGGAGAGCACGCGGGCCGCCGCGGCGCTGGAGCGGGCCCGCTCCGAAGAGCAGGCGGCCGGCGCGGCGCTGGCGGAGGCCGAGGAGGGTCCGCGCGCGCAGCAGATCGATCAGGGCAGGGCGCGCCTGCAGGCCGCCAGGAGCGCCCGTCAGACGGCCCGCTTCGAACTGGACCGCCAGATCTCGCTGGTGGAGCGAAACTATTCGTCGCAGAACCTGGTCGATATTCTCAAGGGGCGCCTCGAGGAAAGCGCGGCCAGGGAGGCAGAGGCGGAAGCGGCGCTTGATGAGTTGCTGGAGGGGACCCGGGACGAACGCATCGATCAGGCCCGCAACCGGTTCGCGGCCGCCGGGGCGCTGGTCGAGGAACTGACAGTGACTCTGGAACGCGCGGTGGTCAGAAGCCCCGTGGACGGCGTGGTGGAGGCAATGCCGTTCGAGATCGGCGAACGTCCCCCGCCCGGCGCCACCGTGGCCGTGGTACTGGCCGAGGCCCCGACCTATGCCCGGGTGCATGTGCCCCAGGGGGTGCGTACCAGGATCGGCAGCGGCGCGAGGGCCCGCATCGCCATCGACGGCCACGAGCGTACCTATCCGGGGGTGGTGCGCTGGATTGCCGCGGATGCCGCCTTTACCCCCTATTTCGCCCTGACCCAGCACGACCGCTCCCGGCTGAGCTACGTCGCCGAGATCGACCTGGTCGGAGAGGAGGTCCATGAACTGCCCGTCGGGGTGCCTGTGGAGGTCGTTTTTCCCGGGCTCGAGCGATGAGCGCGTCGGGCTCGGCCATTGAAACCCGGGGCCTGACGCGCCGTTTCGGCGACCTCGTGGCGGTCGACCGCCTGGACATGCAGGTGCCGAAAGGCAGCATCTACGGATTCCTGGGACCCAACGGCTGCGGCAAGTCGACCACCATCCGCATGCTGTGCGGGCTGCTGTTGCCCACCGCGGGCAGTGCCAGCGTACTCGGCGTGGATGTACGCAGGGACCCGGAAGCGCTGAAAAGCCGCATCGGCTACATGACCCAGCGATTCTCGCTGTACGACGACCTGTCGGTGGCGGAGAACCTGAGATTCATTAGCGAGATATACCGGCTGCCGCGCCGCCGCAGGCGACCGGCCATCGAGGCGCAGCTCGAGCGCGTTAGCCTCGCTGACCGGCGGAATCAGCTCGCGGGATCGCTCAGCGGTGGCCAGCGCCAGCGTTTGGCCCTGGCGGCGGCCACGCTGCACGAACCCGAACTGCTGTTTCTGGACGAACCCACCAGCGCGGTGGACCCGGAAAGCCGCAGGGAATTCTGGGAACTGCTGTTCGACATGGTGGATGACGGCGCCACGGCTCTCGTCACCACTCACTTCATGGACGAGGCGGAACGCTGTCATGCGCTGGCCATACTGAACGAGGGGTCACTGGTTGCCTCGGGCTCACCCAAGACGCTGATGGCTGAGCTGCCGGCCAGCGTGATCGAGGTTGAAACCGGACGTCCCCGGGAGGTTCGCGAATTCCTGCTGCGGTGCGAGCCGGTCATCGATGTGGCGCAACTCGGTTCCCGCCTGCACGCGCTGGTGAAGCCCGAACTGCCGGAACCGGTGGCGGTACTGGCGGCTGCACTACAGGGAGAGGGCCTCGAGGCGCAACTCAGGCGAGTCGGCCCCAACCTGGAGGACGTGTTCGTCATGGCGACCCGGAGGGAGTGAGCGTGCTCTCGGCCACCCGCATACTCGCCATCGCCAGGAAGGAGTTCTTCCACCTGCGCCGGGACCGGCTGACCGGGGG
>JAPOON010000029.1 GCA_026713405.1 Gammaproteobacteria bacterium | reverse complement strand
CCAACGCCGTGGGCCTCTATCTGCTTGGGTCCAACGACTACACCGACGATTCGGAAACGTTCACGCACGAATTCAGGCTGACCGGTTCGATGAATCGATTCAACTATGTGGCCGGTGCGTACTATCTGAACGAGAAGACCGACCGCAACGAACGCTCACCTGTAGGACTCAGCTTTTCCGACGGGATGGGCGGCATAGCCTTTTCCATTCCTGTCATCGACGGGGGTGACGATCAAGGGAACGAAACGGACAGCTATGCAGTATTCGGCCAGGTCACTTTCGATCTGACCGAGACGATCGCTGTCTCGGTGGGCGGCCGCCAGACCTGGGAAGAGAAGAACATCAGCCGCCTCGGCACACCTTCAGGACTTGCCCTGACCAGGGTATTCGACTTCGAGACCGGTGAGAACTGGAGTGCCTTTACCGCGCGCGCCGGCATCGAATGGCAGGCAACCGACGACCTGTTCCTGTACTTCACCATTTCCGAGGGGTTCAAATCCGGGGGCTATCAGGGCTTGGCCGGCAACGAACTCATCGCCATTACCCCATTCGACCCGGAACAGGCGGTTCTGTACGAACTGGGCATCAAGAGCGAGTGGCTGGACAATCGGGTAAGGGTCAACGCGGCGGTGTTCTCCACCGACTATACAGACCTGCAGATTCTGCAACTCCTCGTTCCCGAGGGTGCCGTGCCGGGCACGACGGGCACCTTGATCACACAGAATGCCGCGGACGCGGATATCGAGGGAGTGGAAATCGAGTTCACCATCGCCCCGACGGACAACCTGACCGTTCAGGGAGCCTATACGCACCTCAATACCGGGTTCTCCAATTTCTTCATCCCGAGTGGATTTCGTCCGCCGGACCTCGGCGGCGCTACGCCTGTCGATCGAACGGGCAACGAGTTGCGCAACGCGCCCAAGCACGCGTTCAACGTGCTTGTGAGGTACGACTGGCTGTTCGGCAACGGCGGCGCACTCAGCCTCCAGGGCGACTGGCGTTACAAGGACAAAGCCTTCCAGGATCCGGATGTACTGGAATTCGCCGCGGTACCTTCCTACGACGTGGTGGATTTCAGAGCGTCATATCTTTGGCCGGGCGGCAATTTCGAAACCACCCTCTGGATGCGAAACGCCTTCGATGAAGATTACTTTCTGCACAATTGGCCGCTGCAGGGCAGTGGGCAGGCAACGCCGGCACCCCCGCGCACCTACGGCCTGACCGTGACCTGGCGGAATGACTAGGCGCGTCGCCTGGCGGTGACTAGGCGCGTCGCCTGGTGGCGCCGGGTGAATTGCGTCCCCGGTGGGCTCCGCGCTGCATTGCAGCGTTTGGGTCTCAGCGTTTTCATGAACATTCGGAACGGCAGTTCTCGATGCGGCTGCTGACCGCGATCGTTATCGCCGTCTCGACGTTGGCGTCACTGGCGTCGGCGGCGGAGCCCATGCGCGTTTACACCGCCGGCTCCATAATCACAATGGACGAGTCACTGCCCCGGGCCGATGCAGTCGCGGTCGCCGAGGGGCGCATTGTTGCGGTAGGCGATGTGGATTCGATGACTGCCTGGCTCAAGGCGCGCGAACACGTCATCGACGAGCGGTTCGCCGACAAGGTGTTGCTGCCTGGACTCATAGACAACCACCTGCATCCGCTGATGGCGGCCATCCTGCTCAACTCCCGCTGGATTACTCCGCAGCGCTGGTCGTTGCCGGGCAGGGAAGTGGAGCCGACTCGTGGGCGGGAGGCCTATCTCGAACGGGTCGCGAAAGAAGCCGCCGCATCCGGTGCCAACGGCGAACCGTTTATTTCCTGGGGATATCACGAACTCTGGCACGGGGTGGTGCGGCGCGCCGACCTCGACCTCATAGCACCTCGGCGCCCGGTGATTCTGTGGCAGCGCTCGTTTCACGAGATCGTCGTCAACTCCGCGGCGCTGCGATGGCTGGGATTCGATCCGGACGAGGACCAGGAACCGGTCGATGTGGATTTCGAGTCAGGCCGATTCTCCGAGCGGGGCCTGGTGGCCGCTCTCGGCAGGATAGTCCCGTATCTGCTGGCTCCGGACCGTCTCAGCGTGGGTCTCGACGCGCTACGCACGATCATCCACCACGGCGGCATCACTACCATCGCGGACATGGGGGTAGGGGGCTACCTCGGCCTGACCGAGGAAGTCGCCATTCACCGGTCTACGTTCGAAAATCCCGATACGCCGATCCGGATCGTCCTCGTCCCCAGCGCATCGCGCATGCCCGAAGACGCTGACCGGGACGCCTGGCTCCGGGCCGTTGACGGAATCACCGGGGCTGCTTCACCAAAGGTTCGCATTGGCCGGCATGTCAAGCTGATGGCGGACGGTGGTTTCTTTGCCCAGTACATGCGGATGAATCCACCGGGTTACATCGACGGTCACGAGGGCAAGTGGTTGACGTTGCCGGCCGAACTGGAAGCCCTCGCCAGGCTGTTCTGGGACCGGGGCATGCAGTTGCACGTTCACGTCAACGGTGACGAGGGCATGGACGTGGTACTCGACATTCTGGAACGCGCCCTGACGGCGAGCCCCAGGCCCGACCATCGCACCACCCTGCATCACGTCGGCTTCGCGACCAACGATCAGCTACGGCGGGCGGGCAGGCTCGGTGCGGTGATCTCCGCGCAGCCCTACTACGTCTGGGCGCTGGGGGATGCCTACGCGGCGCACGGGCTGGGCTACGACCGCGCCTCGCAGATGTCGCGCCTGGGCGCCATGTTGCGCAACGGTATTCCTACGTCGCTGCATTCGGATTTCACCATGGCGCCGGCGGCGCCGCTCACCCTGGCCTGGGTGGCGGTGAACCGGGTCACTTCCGAAGGCTCGCTGATGGCTCCCGAGGAGCGCATTACCGTGCAGCAGGCGCTACGCGCGGTGACCATTGATGCTGCCTTCGCCCTGCGCA
This sequence comes from Gammaproteobacteria bacterium, assembly GCA_026713405.1. Next base: position 1,289 of record JAPOON010000029.1, on the reverse strand, counting down.
TGGAAGACGAGATCGGCAGCATCGTCGCCGGCAAGCGGGCCGACTTTACGGTGCTGGAGCAGGATCCGTTCGACGTGGAGCCGATGCACCTGAAGGACATCCCCATCTGGGGGACGGTTTTCGAAGGCAGGCCCTTTCCGATCCTCAACCCGGCGCACCCTTGACCCGCTGCCAGTAGACGTCCAGGTCGCGCTTGACCAGGGGCGCCAGCAGGTACAGGCCGAGCACGTTGGCGAGCGCCATGGCGAAGATCATGGCGTCGGAGAAGTCGAGTACCGCATCGAGTTGCGTGGTGCAGCCGATGATCACGAAGGCACAGAACACGGCGTTGAACGCAAATTTGGCGCTTCGCCGGTTGCCATACAGGTAGATGCAGCCCTCCAGGCCGTAGTAGGACCAGGCGATCATGGTGGAGTAGGCGAATAGCATGATGACTACCGCCAGCGGATAGGGGAACCAGGGAATAACGCTGGCGAATGCCGACGACGTCAGCTCTACGCCGCTCATCGTGCCATCGGTCAGGAGCGCCGGGTCGTATACGGTGACGGTGATCACCAGGGCGGTGATGGTGCAGATCACCACGGTATCGATGAAGGGCTCGAGCATGGCCACGAAGCCCTGGGTGAGCGGCTCGCCGGTCTTGACGGCCGCGTGGGCGATGGACGAGGAGCCGATGCCTGCTTCGTTGGAAAAGGCCGCGCGGCGAAAGCCGAGGATCAACACTGCGAAAAAACCGCCCGTGGCGCCTTCCGGCGTGAATGCCTGGCTGACGATGGCGCCGAGCGCACCCGGAATCTCGGCGTAGTTGGCGCCAATGACCACCAGTGCCGTGCTCACGTACAGGAGCGCCATGAACGGGACCAGGCGCGCGGTCACCTTTGCGATGCTCTTGATGCCGCCGACGATGACCAGCGCCACCAGAACTGCCAGTGCCAGCCCGAACAGCCAGCCACGGTCCGCCAGGAAGCTGTGATCGCCCCCGGTCACGTTGACGAACTGAACGTACGCCTGGTTGGCCTGGAACATGCAGCCGGCGCCCAGGCAGCCGACGATGATGCACACCGCGTAATACCAGGCCATCGCCTTGCCGAGCCGGGGCAGGCGGCGTTCACGCAGGCCCTTGTCCAGGTAGAACATCGGCCCCCCGGACACCGAACCGTCGGCATTCTCCTGTCGATACTTCACGCCTAGCGTGCACTCGACGAATTTGGATGCCATGCCGAGAAAACCGGCGACAATCAGCCAGAAGGTGGCCCCCGGACCGCCGATGGAGATTGCCACCGCAACGT
>JAPOON010000028.1 GCA_026713405.1 Gammaproteobacteria bacterium | reverse complement strand
GCTGTCGTTGCCGAGCATGCTGGCCGGGATCAGGACCGCCGCGGTCATCTGCATCGGCACGGCGACGCTGGCCGCATTCATCGGCGCGGGTGGGTTGGGGGACCCCATCGTTACCGGGTTGGCGTTGAATGACATGTCACTCGTTCTGCAGGGCGCGGTTCCCGCTGCGATACTTGCCCTGATTACGGAGCTTGTGTTTGAAGCGATTGAGAGATTTGCTGTGCCCGGGCATTTGCGGAACGAATGAAAATATCAATCGAAGCTGTCATCGATGTGGCACTCGTTCGTGCGGCTTGCGCATCTTATCACTCGATTGCGGCCGCAATGGGTGGCCGGCTCCCTACAGCTTCCCGATCAGGTCGATGAACCATCCCCGGCGGTTGTAGCTGGCATCGCGGATATCGTCGCTGAAGTCGGTGAAGTTGTAGCCGACGCCCATTTCAATCTGGTCGCCGAACTGCCGGTACATGCCCACAAGGACCCCCTGGCGTCGGTTGTCGCCCTTCCGGTCGTGGAGAATCCGGTATTCGGCGAGGGCGTCCCATTCCCTGATCACATGCCGCCGCGCCCGCACGACGGTGAGCAGCATGCTGGAGTCATGCCATTCGCCGCGGCCCCGGAAAGTGCGCATCTGGCCTTCCTTCCACGCGATCTTGGCGCCGACCTCCCAGTGGCGGTTCAGGCTGTAGAGCGCCTCCGCCGACAGCACGTGGACGCGCTGGTCAGGCCGTATCGAGTCCTGGCCAACGCTGACGAGGTCGTGGAAGTAGCCGTACTTCACCAGCGCGTTCCAGCGGTCGTTGTTGACCGGGCGATAGGCGTGGCCGATGTCGAACTCGACGAAACGGGCATCGTAGAGGCCGTGGAAGCGGTCGTCCGTCCACGAAATGTTGAGGCGGCCGAGCCAGCGGCGGGACTCGCTTGCGATGTAGGTATAGCTGGTGGTGCCGATGTACTGGTCTACCCTGGTGGCGGGGCCGTCGTCCTTGCGGTATTCCAGCTTGCCGCTGAAGCGGTGTGCCGGCCGCTGTATGGCGGCGCCGAAGGAGTATGCATGCCGCTCGATGGATGCCGGTGTGATTTCGTTGTCGGATACGGACACGAGGCCGGAGAGAATCCAGCCGTGGGTGGTCTTGTAGTCGAGGCCGAACGTATGGCTGGCCCCAGCGAAACGGTCGTCGTCGCCAAACTGCGATTCCGTGAAGATGCCGAGACGGTTGCCCACGTCGCGGCGCTGGCCGAAGGTCAGCAGGTTGCGCTCACCGAAGGTGCGGTCCGGGTCGAGGGCATAGCTGCCGTACAGTTCATGGCCCTCGGCGAGTTCGTAATTGCCCGCGAAGCTGGTCAGGGCGCCCGAACCGATGCCCGACTTCAGTTTCAGGCCGAAGCGGTCTGCCGGGGTGTAGTCGAAACCGCCGGACAGGGCACTGCCCCTGTCGCCTTCGCTTGCTTCGAGGCTGATGGCGGTGCGGTCGTTTACCTGGGTGTTGATGCCGAGCGCGACCATGTCGTTTTCCACATAGTTGCCGCTCTCATCGAGGCCGGTCTGCGCGGACGCGTAGATGGTGCGGATGTCGTCCAGGTCGTAACCCAGGCGCACGCCGGCGAGCAGCGCGTCTCCGTCCGGGACTTCCATGCCGTACAGCGCCGTGCGCCGGATGTCCTCGTGGCGCAATTCTCCGCCGACCGTCAGGCGACCGGTGCGAACGTCCGCCTGCACGCGGCCGACCCGGCTGGCCGCGAGCGAACCTTCGTACCGCTCGGCATAGCCGGCCTGGATATCAATGTTCTCACCTGCCTGTATTACGGCGTCGATTCCCTTTTCCACGGTGTCGTAACGATGACCGAGCCGGCCGGCGGAGAAGCCCTCGTCCCGCTCCTTCCACCAGGCGCGCACATCGCCTGTCAGGAAGTCGCTGTATTCGGCGAGATTGACGCGCCCTTCAACCGCGAAAGCCTCGCCGCTTGCCGTGGGCGACAACTGATCCCCGGAGCGGGAGAGGAAACTCAAGCCCCCGTCGACCGAGTCGAAGCTCGCCGAACTCAGGAGCGACTCGCTGCGCGCTGCCTCGACGCTGAGGTAGGTGCCCTTGCCTGCCTTGAGGGTGACGTCGACGCCTTCGAGATCAAAGTCGCGGCCGTCCTTCTGGTCGACGATCTTGCTGGCGCCTACCGCGACATGGTCGCCGAGCCACGTTTTGCCCCGGGCGCCATAGGTCACCTTGTCGGCGTCGAAGGAGTGCGGCACGTATTCGTAGTCGACGAGCAGGTAAACGTCGTCCCCTTCCAGGGGCCGGGTTCGGATGATCGAGGGACCGCGGTCGAGGACCACCTGAGACAGTGGCCGGTTGAGAATGATACGTCCCTGCAGGGCATCGATTTCGTAGTCGCGGCCGGCGATGTAATCCTGGCGCTCAAGTACCTGGGCGGTGTCGCGCTGGCGGATTTCCACCCACACCTTCTCCGAGCCCAGTACGATGTCCGTGTGCTTGAGGTAGTAGAGCGATCCTCCGGTTGCCCGGAAGCTGACGTGGGCGGCGGCGGACTGGGCTTCGGAGACGAACGCGGTCAAGGCTCGCTTCGGGTCGCCGAAGCGGGTCTCGGCAATGCTCTTGTGGGCGATCTTGCCACCGTACAGCGAACGGTTGTATTGCATGAACTCCGTGTCCGTCAACCCGGTGTTGAAGTTCCCGAGCAGTACCTGGTTGCGGTCCCAGTCAACGCGCAGGAAGAACGGGCCCTGGCTGTTGACGTCGCTGACCGTCGTGGAATCGTCGCCGTAGACGGGATAGTACCTGTCCGGGTCGAGTTGCCGGAACACCCGGCGCGGATCCTTGCGCTTGAGATGGTCCGTGAGGTTGTCGAGCTCGTCTTCCGTGGTGTCGAGCTGCGCGGTGATCAGGTATTTTCCCTTTATTTTCGCTTTGAGATAGAAAGCAAGGCGCCCGTCTACGTTGACCGACTCGTCAAAGGAATCATTGGGGTTAATTTCTTCGAAGCTGTCCGATACGTGCGTCTGTCCGATTGTTAGGTTGGCGAGCCCGACGATGAACGTATAGTTATCGTCGACTTCAGCGGTAAGGACCTGCGACCAGGTTCGTCCTTCGTTGACCCCGGAAACCACGATTTCGTTGGTGCCGGGGGACAGGTGCAGTTCCGAAACAAAGCGGCCGTTCCCGTCAACCGGCACTTCGTGGCCGTTGACGCGTACCGGCTCGCCCGGCGCGAACTTCTCGCCGTGCACGCGCACGCGGCTCCCCCGAACCGTTATGGACTGCTTCGCGAGGTTGGACTGGCCCCAGATGGTTTCCGCTTCGCGCAACTGCTCCGGGCGCCTCGCATCGACAACGCCCATCAGGCGCACCCGCGTATGGTCCTCTCGGCCGCGCTCGTCGGTGGCGCGCAGTACGTAGGCCAGCCGTTCGCCGCGTTTCAGGGTAAGGGATTCGTCCAGGAATTCGAAGGCGTTCTCGTGGTCCAGCCGTGCGGCGGTCAATATCGCCAAAGGCCGGACGAGGTCGGTGTCGGATTCGCGGTAGATCTCGAGCCGGTATTCGTCGACCCAGGCCGCGTAGTTGGTGTATGCGGCGAACTTCACGGGCCGCTTCATCTTTCCGGAGTCGTCAACGGCGACCTCGTTCAGCGCCAGTACGTCGAGTTGCGGACGGTGGGCCAGCACATCCTCGGTCAACCAGAGGCGTCCGCCGCCGGCACGCTCGGTGGGCGCCAGTTGTACCGGTGCGATGGCGATGACGCGTGTCGTGACCGTTTCCGAGACGCGCCGGTAGACCAGCTCGATGTCAGCGCGGCGATTGAGCGCCCGTCCGGTGACTGTGCTGTTGTCCGCAAGGGGCTCCGAGGACCCTCTCGACTCGACCCGAACGATTTCGGGGTCCAGTTCGAGCTTGCGGGCCAGATAGGACGCGACGCTCTCGGCGCGAGCCCTGGAAAGCGCCTCGTTGTTTTCTTCATCTGCTGCGGCGGTACGCACCGGCAGCCCATCGGCATGTCCGACAACCGTGACGCCGACGATCTCATGACTTTCCAGGGGCTTGAGCGCGCGGTCGATAGCGGTGATCTGATCTTCCGGCAAAGCGGTTTGGCCGGACGCAAAGCGGGCGGGTTCCAGCCGGGTCGAGGATTGGGCGTAGTGTACCTCGGTGATCGGATCGGAGCTTGCCGGCGGCTCATCGAGGATGCGCTCCTCTTCTTCGTAGTCGTCGTAGAGCAATTCCGTTTCGACGCGGCGATTCAATGCCATGCCTTCGGCGGTGCGGTTCGTCGCAACCGGCAGGCGCTCGGCATGACCGATCGTTTCGACCATGTCCTCGGGCAAACCCAATTCGGCCGCAACGAACCTGGCGACCTCGAGGGCCCGTGCTTCGGACAGCCCCTGATTGTCGCCGTAGATCGACCGCGTTCTCGGGCCGAGCGGCTGGTTGTCGGTGTGGCCCGAAAAACGTACGCGCAGGTTGGGTTTGCCACGGTAGCGGGCCACCAGCGTTCGCAGACGATCGATATAGCTCGGTAAAACATTGGATTTTCCGGATGCGAAGCGCACCGGTTCAATGCGATCGAATCGATGCGAGCGAACCTCGCGAATCAGCTTGTTGCCGCCGGGACCCAGAGGTTCATACCGTCGGGGCGGCATCCTGACACCGAAATTCACCTTGGACATCAGCGCCTGGGTCAGGCGGATGACGCGCGGGTTTTCGCTGGTGACGACCGCTTCGCCCGGCAGCGTTGCCGTGTCGAGCTTGATGATGAAGTTGCGTCCCCTGTGCGGGTCGCCGCCGTCGATGTCGGCAAGGTGATATCTGCCATGGGCGTCCGTTTCCACGATCAGCCCGCTGACCGTCGCCAGCCGGACGCCCGCTATGCCCGGTTCGTCGGGGCCCTGCCAGCCGTCGCCGTTCCTGTCGTCGAATACCTTGCCGATTACCGTGGTTTTCTCGAAGACGGGATCGGCAATCACCCCGACGCTCGCGGTGGCCTCGTTGCCGGCGAGTTGTCCGGAGACGTACGGTTTGACCCTGTTTACATGCCGCCCGGTCGACGCTCCGGTGGTGACGCGCGTCATGTAACGGACGGAGACTGCGGCCCCGGCCAGTATGCCGAAGCCCTCGAAGGAAACCGGATCCGTACCGGTCACGGCAAGGGCCGTGCTGAGGTCATCTCCCGTACCCATTACGCCGTCGGGGCCGGGCGATTGCATCGAGACTGAATCCGAAACCATGGCGAATCCGGATGGTATATCGTCTACCAACTGCAGGTTGCCGAGAGAGAACGTTGACGGGTTTGTCACCTGCACGACATAACCAACAAGGTCGCCGATGTTGACGTTGCGAACCGTTGCCCGTTTTGTCACTGTCACCAGGCGATCGGGAATCACCGCGGTTACGGGGTCGAGCGGAATGTGGTTGTGCACGGCGGTACCGTCGCCGTCCGCCACCAGCCAGGCGAGATAATAATCGGCGAGCGCGGACCCTGAAGGGGGTTCGGCATCGGCGTGCACAACACAGGGGTCGTCTGGATCAGGATCGTCCGGACAGGTTGCCACGGTCAGCGTTTGGCCGGCCGGGGGAATAAGCAGGGAGGGTGGCGGATTGTAACCCTCGGGCACTTCGGCGACCTCGATGCGGTACGTGGCCGAACCGCTTGGGCATTCGCCATGAGCCCCGTGCACGACATCGAATCGGTAGGCGCCGTCGCTGCCGGTGCGCTGCAACTGCTGTCCGTCCAGCAGGCACTCGGCGGGCAGGTGCATGCCGGTGGAGTCAGCAAGCGCCAGCACCGCCCCGACGAGGATATCCCGTGATTCGCTGTCGTACAGGCGCCCGCCCGGAACGACGCCGCGGTCAAGGGTGGTCAGGCTGTCGGAAATGACTGTGGCCGTTTCCTCGCCCCAGACCGCTTGTGATTCCGGGTGCCGGAAACTCACGGTGACGTCGCCGGGGTCGAGATCCGGGATCATGTAGGCGCCGCCGGCATCGGTCGTCGCGCTGGCGACGGTTTCGCCGGCGGCCGAAGCGACCTCGACGCGCCAGTTCGCAAGGCCGGATTCGTCGGCACCCTGCATGCCGTCCACATCGAGATCCGCGAAAACCGTTCCCTGCATTGCGGCAGGGAACTCGACCGGCGTGGGATCGTCCTCGCCCGGGCCGCCCGGGTTGCCATCGCCGTCCGGGTCCGGATCGGAGCCATGGTCGGAAAGGTCTTCAGTCGAGGCGCCGGCGTAGTCTTCCGAGTACCCTTCGGCCTGGTTCTCGAACGGCCCTGCCGCCCCGTTCAGGGTTACCTCGATCGTAAACTCGACGACTGCAGATGCTTCTGCTTCCATGGAGTCGGTACCGGCGAGCAGGTCGATGCTGTCGGTGCCGTCGTAGGCGCTGTTCAATGTCAGCGCCGCCCCGGTCAGGCTGGGCGCCGCCACGACGGATACGGCGGCGGGGGAGGGAAAAGCCTTGGCAAGATCGTCGGCAACCTGTACCCGGTTCGCAACGCCGTCGCCCACGTTGACGACATGAATCCGTATCGTTGAACGCACCTTGCCGGAATCGGTGATGCGGGTATCCAGGGCCTGCTTCGCCACGCCGACCACGCCGCTGCCGGGCGGTTCGTCGTTGTCGGTGATGGTGCCCAGGCCTTCGGCGTCGGAGATGGTCGCGTTGACGGCGGTACTCAGCGTCACGATGAATGTCTCGTCCAGCTCATCGATCGTGTCATCGAGCACCGGAACGGAAACCGTGCCCGTCATGGAACCGGCGTCGATGGTCAGTGTGCCGATTGCCGAGGTGTAGTCGGATCCTGCCTCGGCGGTACCATCGGCGGTAGCGTATGCAACGGTCACCGTCTCGTCGTAGGTATTGTCGAGCGTGACCGTGAACCGGGCAGTACCTTCGTCCTCGGCAACAGTGACGTCACCGATGCTCAGGCGTGGGGCGCCGGCCGGCGGTTCATCGTTGTCGGTGATGGTCGCCGAGCCCTCGGCATCGTTGATCGTTGCGTTGGTTGCGTTGCTGAGGGCAACGACAAATGATTCGCCAGGTTCATCGATGTCGTCATCGAGTATCGGGATGGAGATGGTTCCCGTGACGGATCCGGATTCGATCGTAAGGGTGCCGGTCGTGGCGGTGTAGTCGGATCCTGCCTCGGCGGTACCGTCGACGGTGGTGTAGGCGACCGTGACCGGTTGATCGGCCGTGTTGTCGAGCGTCACGGAAAATTGGGCCGTACCGCCGTCTTCCGCAACGGTGACGTCATCGATGCTCAGCCCGGGAGCGCCCGGCGGCGCTTCGTCGTTGTCGATGATGGTACCCAGGCCTTCAGCATCCGCGATGGTGGCGTTCACGGCGGAGGTCAGCGTTACCGTGAAAGTTTCGTCCGGCTCATCGATCGAGTCTTCGAGCACCGGCACTGAAATTGAGCCGGCGAGAGAACCGGGATCGATGGTCAGTGTGCCGGTTGTGGCGGTGTAGTCGGCGCCGCGGGTGGCCGTTCCGTCGCCGGTGACATAGGCGACGGACACTGCCTGGTCGAAGGTGTCGCTGAGGGTAACGGTAAACCGGGCGTTCTCGCCATCCTCGCCGACCGATACATCATCGATGCGGAGGCCCGGGCTTTCCGCGGGCGGTTCATCGTTGTCGGTGATGGTGGCGAGGCCTTCCGCATCGGAAACGCTTGCATTCCTGGCGCGCCGCAACCTTACCGTGAACGTTTCATCGAGTTCGTCGATTGCATCATCGAGCACCGGGACAGCAATGGTGCCGCTCAGGGAATTCGCCTCGATCGTGAGCGACCCGTTCGTCTCCGTGTAGTCGGCACCCGCCTCGGCCGTCCCGTCGGCGGTGGCGTACTCGACCGTCACCGCCTGATCGAACGTGTGGTTGAGCGAGACGGTGAACAGGGCTGTGCCGCCGTCCTCGGCGACCGTGACATCGTCAATGCTCAGGCTGGGGGCGCCCTCCGGCAGCGGTTCGTCGTCGTCGACGATCGTGCCGGTGGCTTCG
>JAPOON010000027.1 GCA_026713405.1 Gammaproteobacteria bacterium | reverse complement strand
GCAGGGCATCGAGCGGAGACTTCGGTTCGGTCATCGTCGGCACTCCGGGAAATGTGGCCATGTTAACCAGCGGCCGATTCTTGCTCCAGCGCCGATCGGCACTTCGGTGCGTGAGACATCGACCACAAGGCACGCATCAAAATAGTGCGAACCGACGCCCCAAATTGATGCAGGCAATGCGCTCGATGCCCGGCCAACCCCCCGCCCGGAATCTGTTAACTCATTGAAATACAAGTTGATTCGAATTTGGCACGAATCGTGTTTATACACGGGCGTCGACAAGACAATCCGTACTTCAAATTACAGAGGGATTCTGAAATGAAGAGATTACTAATCGCGCTGTTGCTGTGCGGGTCGGGTTACGCATCCGCAGCGGAGTTTTCCGGCAATGTGGGTTACTTCAGCGACTACCGCTTCCGCGGCATCTCCCAGGGCGACCGGTCTGCGGCCATTCAGGGTGGATTCGACATCGAGCTCGATGGCGGTTTCTATCTTGGCACCTGGGCATCAAACGTCGCCCCCTGGTCCGGCGGCACCATCGAGCTTGACTGGTACGGCGGCTGGGCCATGGATCTGAACGAAAGCTCAGCCATCGACGTCGGCGTCTGGTATTACGGCTATCCGGAAGACGATGCCGACCCGGGCCTGGATTTCGTCGAGATCTACGGAAGCTACTCCTTCCAGGACTTCACCCTGGGCGTGGCCTATTCGCCGGACTACTTCGCCGAAACCGACTCCTTCTTCTACGTCTTCGGCGATTACTCCTTCGGGCTGGCCGAGAACCTGTCCCTGGACCTCCACCTGGGCCTCAACATCTTCAACGACAAGGCAGCCGGCGCCGGATTCGGCATCGGCGAGGTGGGCGACCCCAAGGATCAGTACATCGACTACGCCATCGGCCTGTCGACTTCCGCTCTGGGCGTCGACTGGGGCCTGCAGGTGATCGGAACCGATCTCAGCGATGCCGAGTGCTTCGACGGCTTCAAGGGGTGTGAAGAGACCATCGTGGTTTCGGTATCGAAAAGCCTCTAATTGAGAGAGAATCCTCAGTTACACGGGTCTTCCACAACTTGCCCGCCCGCGCGGGGAACCTCCGCCAACCTCGGGGGACGTGTCAACTAAGGGTTCACAAGGAGAACACACATGAAACTCATTTCAGCGATCATCAAGCCGTTCAAGCTCGACGACGTCCGCGAAGCCCTTTCAGGCATCGGCGTACAGGGCATGACGGTTACCGAAGTCAAGGGCTTCGGGCGCCAGAAAGGCCACACGGAACTCTACCGGGGCGCCGAGTATGTCGTTGACTTCCTGCCGAAGGTGAAGGTGGAGGTAGCCGTCGATGACGCGCTGCTCGACCAGGTGCTGGAGGCAATCACCAAGTCGGCCAACACCGGCAAGGTCGGAGACGGAAAGATTTTCGTCGCCAACCTGGAAGAAGTGGTGCGCATACGCACCGGAGAAACGGGGCCGGAAGCCGTCTAGCGCTTATACCGGCATACAAGTCGCGAAGAGCACGGGCGGGCGCGCCCGGCTCAATCGGGAGACAAGATTGTGGAAGATCTGATTCAAACCAACTACGCACTGGACACCTTCTATTTCCTAGTGATGGGTGTTCTGGTGATGTTCATGGCCCCGGGCTTCGCCATGCTGGAAGCCGGCATGGTCCGGGCCAAGAACACCTCTGAGATTCTCACCAAGAACGTGGCGCTGTTCGCCATCGCCTGCATCATGTACATGATCTGCGGTTACTACATCATGTACCCGGGGGCCGGCGAAGGCGCCTGGCTGCCGCTGATCGGGTTCGGAATCGGCGAGGAGAACACCGCGGAAGCGGTAATCGCATCCGGTGGCGACACCTACTACTCGGTCCGTTCCGACTACTTCTTCCAGGTGGTGTTCGTGGCAACGGCCATGTCCATCGTCTCGGGCGCGGTGGCGGGACGCATGAAGTTGTGGGCGTTCCTGATTTTCGCCGTGGTCATGACCGGCTTCATCTATCCCGTGCAGGGGTTCTGGAAGTGGGGCGGCGGCGCGCTGGACGCAGCCGGCTTCCTTGACTTCGCGGGATCCGGGGTGGTTCACATGTGCGGCGCGACGGCCGCACTGGCAGGCGTGCTGCTGCTCGGCCCCAGGGCCGGCAAGTACGGGCCGGACGGTCAGGTCAACGCCCTGCCCGGCGCCAACATGCCGCTGGCGACCCTGGGCATGTTCATTCTCTGGTTCGGCTGGTTCGGATTCAACGGCGGCTCGGAACTGAAGGTCAGCAATGTCGACGAGGCCAATGCGGTCGCCCAGGTGTTCGTCAACACCAACATCGCGGCGAGCGGCGGGCTGATCACGGCCCTGATCCTGGCCCGGGTGCTGTTCGGCAAGGGCGACCTGACGATGGCCCTGAACGGGGCGCTCGCGGGGCTGGTGTCGATCACCGCAGAGCCGCTGGAGGGCACGATTGAGCAATCCGCGATGATCGGCGCCGTCGGCGGCGCACTGGTGGTCGGCTCGATCGTGCTGCTCGACAAGCTGAAAATCGACGACCCGGTGGGGGCCATCTCGGTGCACGGCACGGCCGGCGTCTGGGGCCTGCTGGCGGTCTGCCTGACCAACGCCGAAGCGACGATCGGCGCGCAGTTGCTGGGCATCGTGGTGATCTTCGCCTGGACCTTCGTAGCCGCCCTGATCGTCTGGTACATCCTGAAGGCCACGATGGGCATCCGCATCTCGGAAGAAGAGGAGTACGAGGGCGCGGACCTCTCCGAAACCGGAATCGAGGCCTATCCGGAATTCGTCAAGGCTTAACCCTAGCCCGTCAAGGGCACCAGGAACGCCCCGGTGGGACCCCCCTCTCCCCCGGGGCGTTTCTCTTTTCCGGGCCGCCCCGCAAGCGGTTAACATAACCGGTCGCCGGCAAGCGGACCGCGCCATGCAGTATGTCAGTACCAGAGGAGCAACCGACGCCCTGAGGTTTCAGGACGCGGTACTGACCGG
>JAPOON010000026.1 GCA_026713405.1 Gammaproteobacteria bacterium | reverse complement strand
ACGTGTTGCGCCTTCCCGGATTCTCCTCGGTCCCGGCCCATTGCTCCGCCCGCTCCGCAGTCGGTCGCCCTCCCTTGTTCGCGGGTTTCCCGCTTCCCTCTGCCGCCCGGCACGCCCGCCGGGCCGGATGGAGACCTCAATGGTCCCTTGGTAGGACACACGTACATGGCTGGGGTCATCGACACCGCGAAGCCCGGCTGGCCCCTCTCCAACTCGGTGCCGCCGGTCTTGCCTTCGGCCAACTGGACGGCCTCGGCACTTCGAACTTCAGGCTTTTCGTTGCTCAATGGCCTGGCCCGCATGCACCCCTGTGAAGGCTGCTCCTGCCGCCTCGCGACGACTGGCGCATCACTCGGGGTGGAGGTGAACGGTCACTCTTTTCTTCCCGCCGGACTCTCACCGGCTGTCCTGCCAAAGTTGGCCTGTCGCACCCAGTTAACCTGGCGCACCACCCTCGATCTACGATTCATGCTCGCAACTCCAATAAGAAAGGGGGGCGTTTCCGCCCCCCTGGAAAACCCGCCGCCGTTGCCGGCGCGGGGTCGAATGCACCCGAGCTACGGCGCGAGGTCCGCTCCGTACGCACCGACGAGGTTGGCACCGTTGGTGTTCTCAAGGTCCCAGCTTCCGATGATGCCCAGCGGTCCGTCGATGACCTTGCCGACGAACGTGCCGCTAAGATTCGCATCCGCGTCGCCATCGGTGATCCTGATGTCCGTGTGCCGAAGGCGCGAACTGTCTTGAGCTCCGGTGAACGTCAGCATGCCGTCGGCAGCCCTTTGCACATTGAGGACAGCGCCAGCCAGCACAATGGTATCCACGCCTCGGGCCTCGTTGGCGACGGTATTCATGTACAGCACACCGGCGTCGGTCCGCAGGTTATTGATCGAGGCTGTGACGGTACCGACGGTGTCGGGTGCAGTGTCGTTCGTGGTCGGTAGTGCCATCCACTCGACACCGATCGTGATGCTGCCCTCAAAGTAGGTGTTCGCAGCAATCAGGACCGGATTGTCGGTGGTGTCTGCGGGATCGGTGTAAACTTCGGTCGCCCGCGCGATCGTCGTGCCCTCGTAGGTGGCGCTACCGCCTCCCGGGAAGTTCGGATCGCTGAGTGCGTACGTCGTGGCCGCCAGCGGGCTGTACGCGAAGACACCATTGCCACCAGGACTTGGAGTTTCCGCGTTAGCTTGCGCATTCGCCCACGTCTGACGGTTCCAGGCGCCGAACCGGGTGTATCTGGTACTCCCGAATTCGACCGTGGTCGTGGACTTGACGCGGTTGAAGATGGGATCGATATCATCGTTGGCGGTGAGTGATGTCGGCGTGCCGTCGACCTCTTTGGTGAACAAGGACAAGGTACCATCACCGTAGAGTGCCCCGCCCTCCTTGACTGCGGCCCTGAAGGCGGTGTTTGATCCCAGCGCAGCAAGCACATCGGCGATGATCTCCTTTGCGGCCGCATCGGCATCAGAGTCGTCGGTAGCGGTCGTGACATAGTCGGCGGCCGCGAAGATCTGTTCCCCCTCGTTCCCGCCATCCGCTCCAACGATGAGCTGGATCGCGTCTGCCAGCTCCTCCCAGACCGAGGTCCTGCCGGCGTCGGCGGACGCCTCGTCCCCGAGCCCGTCCAGTGCGATGAAGGCATTTAGCCGCTCAAGCTGGCTGTTGATTGCCTTGATCGCATCGGCGACGTAGGTGGCTTCCTTCGTCTCGGCGCCGCCTGAGTCGAACAGGTCCGCGCCTTTCACGGTGATCGCGCCACCATTGGAATTCTGTGCCGCGGTCACGAGCGTGATCACGCCCGTCTTGTTCACGGTCGCACCGATCGCCGTCAAGCTTTCACCGCCGCCCTCGAACGTCGGTGCCGTCTCTGGCACGTCAGCGCCTTTCTCCGCGCCGAACGCCGCGGTGAGGTTCTCGTCATCAGTGCTGGCGGTGAGTCCCCCAGTGCCGATCGCCGCCGCGCCGTCGCCGACGAACTGGCCCGCGAAGGCACTCCTGATCACGTCGTCCTCGGTCCCGGGGGTGCCGTCTTCGCCATTTTCGTCGCGGAGCGTTTGGGCCTGCGGTTGGCCCGGCTCCGCCGCGAAGATGATCTGGCTAGGCCTTTCGAAATCCTTCGTGAAGTCACCGTCGGACGAAATGGTCGCCTCCCCGAGGATGATGGCGGCGACCTTCCCAAAGCCGTACTCGAAGAGGTTGCCGTCCCCGTCCATGAGGTTCTCAACCAAGCCGCTCACCCGTTTGCCTCGGAACCGCACTTGGAGCGAGATGTCGCCGTTGTAGATCGTCTTGCCGTCCATGCTGATGGCCATCGTGCGGCCGTTGTACTCCGCGGCGCCGACCTGCGGCAGGTCCGCGAACTTTGCGGCCGCCATCGGGCTGTAGGCGAACGTGGTGATCCCCGCCGCAGCCCCAGTAAGGGCGGAGTCGGCTTCGGTGCGAGTCTGCTTCTTGGAGATGCCAAATCGTGTGTTCTCGGTCATGGCGATGTACGCGGTCGCGGTCGAATCGACGGCGTTGAACGCCTTGATGCTGTTGCCGCTCCTGGCATTGGCGTTGTTGCCGGCGACCCTGCCGCTCTCGAAGACTCCGTCCTCAACCGCAGCCACGAATGCGTCTTCGTCCGACAGCGCCGCGACGATCTCGTCGAGCATCTCGACCATCTCATCCACGGTCACGGGCCGGGCGTCAATGTTGAAGAGTTCCGTCACAGGGGGATCGTCATCCGGACCCGGAACGGTTCTGGTGTCGTTCTCGCCAAAAACGGTGTCGAGCAAGACATCGATGGCGTGCCACTTCTCGTTGAAGCTGTCGACGAAGGAAGTCGGAGTCTGGTCGTTGTCCGCCTCCTGCTTGTTCACGGCGATCAGGCCCTTGATCTGGGCGACCAGCGTGCTGACGTCCTTGAGGACCCCGGCAACGATGTTGTCGCCCTCGACTGTCGAGGAGCCGTCCTGCATCAGGTCGCCAACGTTGTGGTCGATTCCGTCGATCTTGATCGTCGTTCCGGCCTCGTTCATGTCGGTCATGGCTTCGTCCGGGGCAACCGCGACCGCCACGGCGGTGCCACCCGCTGGAGTTCCGCTATCGCCGTCAACGGCCATTTCAAACTGCATGCCCACGAGGTTGCCGTCCTCGTCCATGTGGACGCGGCAGTTGCCGTTGGGGGTCATCACGCTGCCCAGGCCGTTCTCGCCGAGAACCTGGTCGTCCAGGCCGACGATGGTGTAACCCGAGCCGTCCTCGTTGGCCGAGGCCGTCAGAGGTTCGCCATCTGGGCCCATTGTGCCCATGATCGGCATCGTCCGCGGCACGTACATGGCGCCCCAGCCATCCTCGCCGTAGGTGAGCCTGTACTCATTGCCACTCGACGACATGACGGTTTCACCGGAGTTGAACGCAGTCTCTGGGTCGGTCGACCAGACGCCCATCTCGTTGCGGGTCAACTCCTGCTGCTCGCCGCTCGTGCCGAGGTCAACCATCACCACGTAGGGCACGTACGCGGCGCTCCACATGCTGGTCTCGGCGTCCATCGTGACGGTGT
>JAPOON010000025.1 GCA_026713405.1 Gammaproteobacteria bacterium | reverse complement strand
CGCCCGGACGTGTTCAGGTATGACTGAGACCTGGCCAACGTTCTGGTTCGATGGGTGCCTTCGTCGCGCGAGAAAATTCTCGGATAGGTTTTCGTGGACCCACCGGGGAAGAGGCCATGAAACAGTCGAAGTTCAGCAAGCAGCAGATTGCGTTCACCCTGCGCCAGGCGGAGGGGGGAATCCTGCGAGCGTAGTTCAGCCGCTGCCGCAATATGGCTGCTACGGGTATTGCCTGCGCGGGGGCCTCACTGCGCCCGGAGTTCATGTCGGGAGACCTGCACGGGCTCCCGCTTCCGCGGGAACACAAAGCTGGCATCCGTCCAGTCGAAGGGCGCATCGGTTCGGTGAATGGCACGGTGGTGATTTGGGCAGATGAGCACCATATTGTGCAGCGCATCGTTGCCGCCGCGGCTTAGCCAGTGCACGTGGTGCGCTTCACAAAGATCTCGCCGGTACAGGGATTTCGGGTTCCATCCGCAAAGCTGACAGATTCCCCCGTACAGCTTCCGTAGCTCTTCGACATGTTGACGGTTGCGCCTGGGTGCCTGCTCGAACAGATAACGTTGCCGCTCCGCCGCGATGCCGGGGGATTCATCCCTAATGAGACCCCTTACAGCAGCCGGGTCGCCGAGGAGGATACGGGCTTCCAGCGCCTCCTCTGGTAGCAGGCGGGCCCGCGGCTCAGGAGGGAGTTGCCGGGCGTATTCAGCGAGCACTTGGTTGTCTGCCGGGGTCAACAGTCGTACTGCTGCGCGACCCTGAAATGATTGTCCAATCACTGGCGCGCGGGCCTTGACGGAGAGGCGTCTGATCAGCCCGGAGACATCGGGCTGGCCTTCTGTTCGAAAGTAGCGGGACCGCTTGAGGTCGCCCCAGAGCCGAAACTCCCCGTACCGATATTTGGGCGGGTTTCTTGTTTTCGCGCGAACGACGAGCTCTACGGCGAGGACGTAGATTCCCTCAGGTGTCCGCGTGAAAGCCCACAGGCTGTCGCCTCGGTCAATCTGGTGTAGAAGCGGGCTGGATTGGTTCAGGTGATAACCGGCACCCCAGTCCAGATCGCGGCGATAGTTTTGGCCGACCCAGTGGTAGAGCAGCGGCATCCGAGTCAGCTACCAGCTCCACGACGATTTATGGCCGGCACGATCCGAAATCCCGGCGGGCGCGATGGTAGATCTAGGCTGGATCAACACAAGTGGAGGGTGGTCCGTGGCGTCATGGAGCCGACACATCGTGATCGTCCTCCACGCCATCCTGATCCTTGGTCACCAGTTCATCAAGTGGCCGATTCATCGTCAGTGAGGTCGTCGAGATCACCGGCACCGACTTCAATCATCCGCACTGGGCGGTTTGCGCGTGTTGCTCGGGCCCAGGACCGGAAACACCGCCCGACCCACTACACCAGCGCCCGCGCCGTCCACACCACCCGGCCGAGGGTCACGGCGTCGTCGGGGAACGCCACCGGCTCCCACGCCGGATGATGCTCGCAAGCTGCCATCCGCCGTCCTCGCCCGTCCCCGCCCGCCTCACCACTATCCCCTCGGCCGTCCGCAACGTCGCATCGTTTGTCCCATCCGCTGGAAGCCTGGAACCCGGGCTAGGAGATGGCGGAATGTTGCGACCGATCGCAGACGGATTCATTTCAATTCAGCGAGATTTCCGAGAGAGGGCCCGCCTGATAGTGACGCCCCCGATCAGGCGCCGCGCGTTGCGCATTGAAGGCCGCGTGGGAGCGGCCCACCCGTCATGACAATATTTCGGTGCCTTCGCCGAGAATGGCGAGGTACTGGCTGTAGACAAACACCCGGTTGCGGTGCCTACCGGTAATTTCCCTGGCTATGCCTCGGGTAGCCAGCACGTTCATGTCGCTGG
>JAPOON010000024.1 GCA_026713405.1 Gammaproteobacteria bacterium | reverse complement strand
TCGACTACCTGTTGCGCGGCTATTCCGTCAAGGCGACCGCGAATCGACTGGGCATCTCGGACGGCACCGTCCGAATTCATCGGCACAGCATCTACGGGAAGCTGGACGTGAAGTCGCAAACGGAGCTGTTCGCGCTGGTCGTCGAAGCGCTCAAACTCGTCGACCCGGCCGACAACGACGACCCCTTGCTGCGGCTCGAACAACCGGCGTCCAGTTTCTGAAGCCATCGTTGACCATGCCCACCCCGCTGCCTGGTTCGGCAAAACCGCCGGTCCCGCTCTGACATTCGTTCAATGGAGGGCCATTACGGGCATATCTATATTTGTGATCGTGAATCCGTGCCGGCGGCACGCGGCGCGATCGTCGCGGAAGCCGGCCGCAATGAACGGGCAGTGATCCTCGCAACCTTCGATCTCGGCGCCATCGATGAGGGGCGGGTGAACTGGGGCGTAATCCGCGACAGGAGGCCGGAACTGTACAAGACCATCCTCACCCTGGGCGGTCACTCACCGAGGATCGGGACTTGACCCGCACGAGCAACGGAACCACGGCCAGGGAAGCCGGCTTCCGCATGCCGGCCGAGTGGGAGCCTCATGCGCGGTGCTGGATGCAGTGGCCCCACCGGACTGATTTCATCTGGCCGGACATCGGCAGGACGCAGCTTGCCTACGCCAATGTCGCAAAGGCCATACGTCGATTCGAACCGGTGACCATGATGGTCTGTGAGCAGGGCCTGGCAAACGCCAGGGCGCTTTGCGGCGATGAGATCGATTATTTTGTCGTGCCGCTGGATGATTCCTGGGCTCGCGACAGCGGCCCGATCTTCGTCAAACGCGGCGATGAACTGGGCGCGTCGATATTCCTGTTCAATGCCTGGGGCCGGAAGTACGATCGCTACAACAACGACGCTGCCTTGGGGCATCGGGTTGCCGAAGCGCTGGGCATACGGACGTTTTCCGCCAACGCGTTCCTGGAAGGCGGGGCCATTGCCGTCGATGGCGAAGGCACCATCATCACTGCCGAACAGTGCATGTTGAACGCCAACCGCAATCCCGGCATGACCAGGGCCGAAGCGGAACGGATACTCTGCGAAGCCCTGGGCGGGGAAAAAGTGATCTGGGTTCCCGGAGACCCGGAAGACTCCGAGACCGACGGACATATCGATGCCCTGGCCTGTTTCGTAAGGCCCGGCGTGGTGCTCTGCGCGGTGGGCGCGGAAGAACTGCCGGAACGGCGCAGGAACCTGCATGAAAACTGGAAGGCGCTGGAGAAGGCAACCGACGCCAGGGGCAGAAGCCTCGAACTGATCCCGCTCGGGGAAGCACTCGAGGCGACAGCCTCCACCGATATCTATTGCAACTCGTACATGAACTTCTATATCGCCAACGGGGGAATCGTTTTTCCGGGCTTCGGGACCGACACGGACCAGGCTGCCCAGGACATCGTGAGCAAGCTGTTTCCCGGCAGGTCGCTGGCCGCCGTGAACGTGAGTGACATTGCCCCGGGAGGAGGCGGGATTCACTGCATAACCCAGCAGCAGCCCGCATGAGTTCAGCAAACGGAAGAGTTGAATGGTTTAGTCGCGAGCAAATTGGGAGAACAGATATGATTGGGAGGTTTGCAGTGCGTGGTCGATTGAAGAATCGAATGAATGGGCGCCAGGAGGTTGCCCGAGTAGTGCGGGCGCTGAAATGCGGCGCCACCTCGCTGTTGGCGCTGTTCGCCATGTCGTCGGCATACGCTGAGGACGCCACCGTTCTGGAAGAGATCGTCGTCACCGCCCAGAAGCGCGAACAGAACCTGGTGGAAGTGCCGGTAGCCATCACCGCCTTCACCTCGGATTCCCTGCTCGAAGCCGGGCTCGACGATGCCCGCGACCTGGCGGCGTTCACGCCGGGGTTCTTCGGGGTCGCAACCAACAGTTTCCTCGAGACCTTCTCGATCCGCGGCATTTCCACAACCGACCTCGGATTCGGGGGCGACCCGTCTGTGGCGATCTACAAGGATCACGTCTACCAGGGCCGCACCGGGTCATCGCTCGGCCACTTCTACGACATGGAACGGGTGGAAGTGCTCAAGGGGCCGCAGGGCCTGCTGTTCGGCAGGAACGCCGGGGCGGGCACAATCCATCTGATCACCGCCAAGCCAGACCCGCAAAGCACCGGCGGCTATGCCCATGCCGGCGCGGGGGAGCGGGGCGTGATCGAGTTCGACGGCGCGATCAACCTGCCGCTGTCGGACAACGCCGCCTTGCGCATCGCCGCCTTTCACGCCGAGGAAGACGGCTGGATCGAGAACCTGCAGGGCGGCAGCGAC
>JAPOON010000023.1 GCA_026713405.1 Gammaproteobacteria bacterium | reverse complement strand
GTGATGTCGCAATCGTGCAGGGCGACTGCCCTGGTGTTGGCGAGCGCCTGGACGAAACCGAGGCAGTACCAGACGTTGGCGCCCTTGCCCCGCTCCCGGGGCGCAAGCCCAACGGCTGCCAGTTCGCCCTGTACCGCCTTGAGTCTTGGGCCGTCGTTCCAGAGTACGTGGTGCGACTGGGGAAGTGCGGAGAAGTAGTCGAGCGCGTGGCGAAATTCTGCCTCGTCTGCCGCATCGAGCCCAATGACGATTTCCGCCAGATAGGGTGCCTTGGCGAGTTCGCTGACGATGTTCGCCAGGGCGGGTTTTTCCAATTCCGAATAGAGACAGGGCAGCACCAGGGCCATCGGGCGTTCCGCGGCGAACGCGCAGAGCTGCGCTTCGAGCACCTCGACGGGCTGGTCGCACAGGTTGTGCAGCGTGGTGATGATGCCGTTCTGAAAAAAGTCGCTCATGTGGAATCCACTTCCGGGGAATTCGATTGAATGACGCGGGAGACGCATTTCAGCCAGGCGTCCGGTCCTGCCCCGGAGGCATGACGGATGGCGGCGTCCTCGGGCAGGACGTACGCCCCGTTCCGGCCCGGAAAAACCAGGGCGAAGTCCGCGGTGCGCAGCATTTCCACGTCGTTGGGCGCATCCCCGCAAGCCAGGGTGACGATCGCTCCCTGCCGGACGCAGGCAAGACGCTGCCTGATGGCCGCCACGGCACCGGCCTTGTTTCCGCGCCCGGTCACGTGGTGGAACCTGCCGCCGAGATCCAGGTTCAGCCCCAGATCGTCGAGGTCTCGTTCGAACGAACGCAACGCGGCAGCCGATCCCTGCCAGATCAGCGGCTCGGAGGCCATGCGCTGCATGGCGGCTGCCGCGGCGTCCTCATCGAGGCCGGTGCGTTTCGCCACCTCGGCCGGAGACATGTCCCCGAAACCGCGGAACCGGTACTCCGGTTTCACACGGAGCCTGAGCAGGGTGTCACGAATGTCCCCGTAGTCTGTTCCAGTGCATTCGATCTCGTAGCCGTCCTGCCGGTGTGTGCCTCGGCGCGCGCAGGCAGCAGTTGGCCAGGCGAGCCCGGCGCCGTTCTCGAAGGCGAGCATCGGTTGGCTCTCGCATTGGCCCGCAAGCTGTACGCCCTCCGCCAGCGTCTTGCTGGTCGCCAGCACCACCTGAAGCGTGACGGTGCCGCCCGCTACCGGTGGAAGCCCCGAAAGGGAGTCGATAGCGGCCGCCGCCGCCTCGATTGGATATCCATCGTCGAGCAGCGTGCCGTCCAGGTCTGTGGCGATCAGCCAATGCATAAGGCGCGCGTCGGTCACCGGCCCGCGTCGACGGCGTTCTGATTTCGAACGGCGGTAACCGGGCCCATTTCAACGCTGATATGCAAGGACTGAGCCAGAATGGTGCACAGGCCGGAGCGAACGCGTTGTCGGGCTAGTATCCACATGGTCTGCGGGAGGCCATTCCCGGAACGCTCAGGAAATCACGCACCATGGTGGTGCATGGCATCGCCGCCCGCCGCAGTTTGGTGCGCTATGTGGGCGTTGCCGAATCGTCCCGAAGCGCAACGAACAGGGAGCCCGTCACCGCCACGGCGATTGCGAGCACCGGCAGGGAAACCACCAGCACCGCGGACTGCACGGCGCGCAGGCCGCCGATCAGCATCAGCGCCAGCGGCAGCACCATCAGGGCGAATGCCCAGAACACCCGGTGCCAGCGTTGCGGGTTGGAACCGGCGGGC
>JAPOON010000022.1 GCA_026713405.1 Gammaproteobacteria bacterium | reverse complement strand
GTTGTAATCGGTGGAATCGTATCGTCCACGGTATTGACGCTGCTGGTTCTCCCCGCCTTGTATCACCTCGTTCGCTCGCGGGGGCAATCCCGACCACTGAATCCACGCTGAGCACATCATCTGGAAATTCCAAGGCCGCGATGGACGGCCGGACTGCCGTGCCCCTGGCATTCGATGCGATCGAACTGGTCTCCCGGTAGCCGCCGGAACAGTGAGGGTGTCGACTGCGGGCGGCGAATGGGCTATACGACACGTCGGACAACGACTGCCCACTCTCAATACCTACCAGAGCATCCAGGCATGGCTGACTTTCCCATCACACCCGAAGCGCTGACCACCGAATGGCTGAGCGAGGCACTGGGTTTCCAGGTACAGGACTTCGAGGTCACCCGTTTCGCAGAAGGCACCGGCATCATCGCCATGGTGACCCGGGTGCTGCTGACGACGGAGCCCGGCAACCCCGACTCGGTGATCGCCAAGTTTCCGACGCCGAACGCCACCAACCGGTCCATCGCCAGCACCTACAACATGTATGCGCGCGAGGTGAAGTTCTACCAGGGCATCGCGGACAAGGTGGAGATACGCTCTCCCCACTGCTTTTTCGCGGCCATCGATCCGGCCACCGAAGACTTTGTGCTGCTGCTGGAAGACCTGGGCCATCTGCAGCTCGGCGACCAGGTGGCCGGCTGTACGCTCGACGAGGCGCGCACGGTACTCTCCGCGACGGCCGGCCTGCACGCCAGCACCTGGGGGACGCCGGGGTTCCCGGAACTGATTTCCCACAACAACGAGAAGCAGCTCGCCGGGATGATCTACGCCTTCAATGTGGGTTGGCCGGCGGTGAACGCCAAGTTTCCCGAGCTGATTCCCGCCAGCGCGCAAGTCGCGGGCTCAGCGATGCCCGGCGCGGTGGGCCGCTTGCTCGAGGAGATGTGCCGGCCGCCGATCTGCATGGCGCACGTGGACGTGCGGCTCGACAACATCTTTTTCGATGGCGACGGGGTGGTGTTCGTGGACTGGCAGGCCGTATGCACGTCCGCCCCGGAGCAGGATGTGGCCTATTTCATCACCCAGAGCGTGCCGCCGGCCGTGCGCGCCCGGGAAGACCTGGTGGCCTACTACCACGCGGAGCTTGTCCGGCGCGGTGTGGACTACGACCTGGCCCGCTGCCGGGAGCGCTACCGCGTGTGCGCGTTGTACCTGCTGTGTTTCGCCGTCAGCATTGCCGGCCAACTCGACCCGGAGAACGAACGGGGCCAGGCCCTGGGCCGCGTATTGCTGGGTAATGCGATGAGCGCGCTGGACGAGATGAACGCCTTCGAGTTGCTGCGGTAAGCGGCGCGTCGCTCATGAACACCCATCTCGCAACGGCCCGCAATTACGCGGAGCAATCCGAGAACCGGATGCACAGCGACGGCACCGCTCGCACCTTCGGCTTCGCTGCGGCGCTCGTGCCCGGCGTTGTCGTGTTCGGCCACATGACGCGCCCGCTTGTCGAATCCCTCGGCGCGGCGTTTCTGGAGGGCCGTGAAGCGGAGATACGGCTCATCAAGCCTGCCTACGACGGCGACACGCTGGCCGTGGAGCATACCGAGGAGGAGGGCGGGCACCTGGTTCGCTGCATGGCGCGCGGGGCGCTGATCGCCGAGATGCGTTGCCGGGCCGCGCGGCCTCCCCTGGACCCGATGGCGGGCCTTCCCGGCGGAGAACCCGTCGACGGGAAACCGGAGATCGCGTTTGACCTTGTTCGCGTCGGCGAACCGTTCCCCGCCTTCGTCTGGAAGCCCGATCGCAGCGAACACGAGCTGTACGCCTCCCAAGTGGATGACGACCTGCCCATCTGGCGCGGCGACCTGCTGCATCCCCACGCGCTCCTCTCCACGGCCAACCGGGCACTCTCCAACCGGTTCCGGCTGCCGGCGTGGCTGCACGTCGGGTCGAAAATGGTGTTTCGCGAACCCGTGCGCCACGGCGAGGAGATCGAGGTGCGCGCCGTGCCGGTGGAGAAATGGCGCCGCAAGGGGCACGAGTTCATCGATCTCTACGTCGCCTACCTGGTCGCGGGCCGCGTCAAGATGGAAATACGGCACACCGCCATCTTCAGGATTGCGGCGCGGACCTGAGCCCGAGGACAAGCCGCGGGTCTTGTGCCAAAGACCGCATCCAAGTCCTTGGCAGGGGCTTGGGTGACGTATCGCACCCGGTCCGGGGGGCAGTTCATCGTCATTGCGACGGGCGCCGGAACCGAGGCCGTGCTTGTCGCCTTCAAGCTGGCCGGGCAGCCCGGCACTTTCGGATCTTTCCCGCAAGGAACTGTCAACCCGTTCCTGGGTCAAAGTCTGCAGTAGCGTCCCCCGCAACTTGCGACAGGGGCGTAAATCGGACCCCGGTGTTCGGACGCGTGACGCCTATCCCGGCGATAGGCCCGTCAAGTCCGCGCCGCGCAGCACTCGCGCGTCAAACGGGGAATTTCAAGGGCATGAATCAGGATAAAGAATATGGGTGTGGATACAAGCGCGGCGCAAGCGGCTGTAACGGGACATCACGGGGAACAGGCGTCCGCTGCGCCTCAGGCACAGCAGGGCACATTTGCCGGTCGGCAGGTAACGGAACAGCCGGAAAGCCAGCGGAGCTTTTCGTTATACGAGAGCCTGCGCGCACGTGGCGAAGCCGTCGCCGGCGCAGGGCGTAGCATCGGAGAGAGACTGGTGCAGGTAATCAGGTCGGTAATGCCGTGGCCGGAGGGGAGCATCGCGACGCCGGGCGACACGCCGTTGCCCGTATCGGCGCCGGAAGGTTCGGTTGCGGTCCCGGATGACCCCGAAAACCTGGCAGACAGTGGCGCGGGACGAAACGTCGCCTCAGTCAGATCGCTCCCCTGGCTCACCTCGGAGCAAAACGCCGATCGGCTGGAGGCGGACAGGGCGCTCGCCGAACTGCGGGAACGACAGGACATCCCGGCGGACAGGAGGGCCGATCTGCAAGCTGCAATCGATCTGGTCACAGATCTGGAGGGGCGTTTGGCGCGGGCGGACGAACTGCTCAATCGATCCCGCGGGGAAATTCTGCAAGAGTCCGATTGGCGCGAACTCGAAACCATTGTCTCGTCGATCGTACAACAGTCAACCGAAGCAAAGGCCCGGTTGCGCGAACTGCTCGGCGAACTGGAGCGGGAGGGCGAACTGGGCTCGCCCGCAGGACGCGGGCTTCAGGAGTTGCATGAGCGTGTGGCGGAAGCCGGGAGGCACCTGAGGTCAAACGACATGCGATGGAACGACACTGTCAGGTGCCTGCAGACGACGCTGCCCGTCGGGCGCGGGTTGCCTGTCGTGGTCCATGACCGCGTGGTGGAGGGTGCGGCACTCGGCGCCCACCTTGCGCAAGGATATCCGGCGGCACGCGAGGTCGGTCGCCAGAGTGCGGCGAGCTACGTTCACATACCCGAACTGGCTTTGACCACCTTGGTCGACAAAGACGGGAAGGCGCTGTTTTCCGGGCTGCGCCATGCACTGTTTCAACACGAGGAACTCACCGGTCCGTTCCTGCAGTCGCTTGCAGACGACGACCTGAGGCCTTTCATGGACACCTTCCTCGTCATTGACAGCGATGTCGAAGCGACCGGCCAGACCCGGACGCAGCTCGCTCAGGAACACTGCGACAACGTTCACGGAAACGACCAAATTGCGGCAAAGGCCGCGAGGCTGGTCGCAGACATGTCCCGCGGAGAGATGGCATTGGAAACCGCTGCCGCGGCCCTGGTTGCCGACCCGGACAAGTTCCAGCGCGCGCTGGACGGAGAGACGGTAGATCTGAATCTGCATTGTGTATCACTGTTGGACGGAAAGGACATCGGCGACTGGCACCGGCAATCTGCTGAATTCCGCGCGATGGCAAGGCGTTCTCCGGTCAGTTTGAACGTCCGCGGCCTTGATGGCGCCCCGCGCTCGGCTCGGGTCATCGTACAGGTTCGACAGACTGCCGTGACGGTGAGCGGGGAGCACCGCGGGACCATCGACGGGCTCCGCAAGGAAACCGAGCGGCTGCTCGGCCCTGTAACCGAGGAAGCGCCGGGTGGCGCAGCCGGGTCGAAATTGGAAGACATGCACTCCCGTGCACACGAATTGACGCAGGAGATCGCCGCACTTGACTCGCAGTACGATCGATCCTGCAATGAACTTGGTAGCGAGCATCCCAGCTCCGAGGCGCTGCTGGCCCGACGTTCCGTTCTTCAGACCGAGCAGGAACGCTTCGAACGAAATGCACGGTCGCTCGACGATGCGGCACGGCAACTGAAACAGATTTGGGCGGAACGCAATGACTGGCCGAGCGGCGCCGCCGCCCGCGAACAGGTGCTGCCCCGGCTTGTCCTGCTGGGCCACTGGATGGGTGATACCCCTGTAATGAGTTGTCGAGCCGGCAGTAGCTTGGCCAGACAGCTGGATGGGGAAGTGAAGTTCCTGGCCGCGGCCACAGAGAGCCTGAACGGACATCTTCCGCAGCTGGAGCAGAATTCGGAGGCATGGCGGCAGGCGCGCAGGGACTTTACGGCGAATTAGGCCTGGCGACGCGCCGTACCTTTGTGCGTTCCACAAGCCGGCGGGTGCCGATATCTCGTGAATGCAGTCAAGCAAAAACCAAAAGAATCCGTAAATTCGATGAGCGGCTTGGCGCAATGTGCGGGCTAGCTGGCCGGGCAGCACACGCGCGTTTGACGCGGAAGATTTCGAAGGCGCGAAGCCGGAGCAGAGCATGAGTGTGAATACGAGCGCGGCGCAAGCGGCGGTAACCGGTCACCACGGGGAAGAGGCGTCGGCCGCGCCTCGGTCGCGGCAGGGCGCACTTGCACGTCGGCAGGTAACGGAACAGGCGGAAAGCCGGCGGAGTCTCTTCCCGCGAGGGCGCCGGCGCGCGGACAGCGAGTCCGTCGCCGACGCCGGGCGCTCTCTCGGAGCGAGACTGGCGAGGGCAATCAGGTCGGCATTGCGGCGGCCGGAGGCGAGCGTTGAGACGCCCCGCGATACGCCGTTGCGCGCGCTGTTGCCGGAGAGTTTGGTTGCGGCCCCGGTTGTACCTGCAATCCCGGCAGAAAGCGGCGCGAGACGAACTGTCGCCCGAGTCCGCTTGCTCCCCTGGCTCACCCCTGAGCAGAACGCCGGGCGGCCGGAAGTGGACAGGACGCTCTGCGAACTGCGGGATCGACCGGACGTTCCACCGGACAAAAGGGCCGCTCTGGACGATGCGATGGAGCGGGTTGCCGATCTGGAGTGGCATGTGGAGCGGGCGGACGAACTGCTCAACCGGTCCCGCACGGAAATACTGACAGAGCCGGATTGGCGCGAACTTGCAACTCTTGTCTCGTCAAACAAGCGTCAGTCATCCGAAGCAAGGGCCTGGCTGCGCGCACTGCTCGGCCAACTTGCGCGGGAGGGCGCGCTGGATTCCCCCGTTGGAATTGCGCTTCAGGAGTTGCACGAGCGCGTAGCCGATGCCAACAGGCACCTGTTGTCGAACGACATGCGGTGGGACGACACGGCCAGGCGCCTGGAAACGAGGCTGCCTGTCGGGCGCCCGTGGCCTGTCGTGGTCCATAGCCGCGTGGTGGAGGGTACCGCACTGGGCGCCTACCTTGCGCAAGGTTATCCGGCGGAGCACGGGGCCGGTCGCCAGGATACGGCGCGGTACTCACACGTGCGCGAACTGGCGTTGACCACCCTTGTCGGCGCCAACGGGGAGAAGTTGTTCTCCGGCCTGCGCCACGCATTGTTCCACGCCGGGGAACTCAACGGTCAGTGCCTGCAGACGCTTGATGAAGACGACTTGAGAGCTTTGATCGATACCTTTGGCGTCGGCGAGAGTGGCGCCGAACGGGCCGGCGAGACCCGCGCGCAGCGCATTCAGGATCACTGCGACGCCGTTCGCAGGTACGAAAGGGTTGCGACAGGCTGCGCCTGGATCATTGCCCAGGAGTCCCGCAGACGCATGGCCCTGGAAACGGCTGCCGCAGCCCTGGTTGCCGATTCGGAGAAGTTCCGGCGCGCGCTGAACGGGGAGACGGTCGATCTGAATCTGCATTGTCTATCGCTAATGGACGGAGAGGACCTCAGTGCGTGGGGCAGTCAAATTGCTGAATTCGACCGACTGGCACGGTCGTCTCCGGTTGCGTTGCAGGTTTGTAGCGTCGACGGTGCCCAGCGCCTGGTCCAGGCCAACGTCGTGGTTCGACAGAATGCCGTGTGGGTGGACGGGGAGCAGCGCCGGGTCGTCGGCCGGCCCCGCCGGGAAGTGAGTAAGCTGCTCGGCCCTCCTGCAACGTCAGCGCCGGGTGGCGCGGCGGGGTTGAGAATGGAAGCGATGCGTTCCCGAGCGCGCGAGTTGTTGCCCGACATCGCCGCACTCGATTCGCGATACGTTCGGACCTGCAGCGAACTTGGTACGGATCATCCCCGGTCGGCGGCATTGCTGGCCCAGATTTCCGACCTGCAGACCGAGCGGGAACACCTCGAACGAAACGCTCGGTTGCTCGACGAAGCGGCACGGCAACTGAAACGGATCTGGGCGGAACGCAACGACTGGCCGAGCGGCGCCGCCGTCTACGAACAGGTGTTGCCGCGACTTGTTCTGCTGGGCTATTGGATGGGTGAGACCCCGGTCCTGAGTTGCCGGGAGGGCAGTTTCTTCACCCGGCGGCTGGATGGGGAAGTGAAGTTCCTGGCAACGGCCACCGTCAGCCTGACCGGACATCTTCCGCCGCTGGAGCAGAATTCTGAGGCATGGCGGCAGGCGCGCAGGGACTTTGCGCCGCAGTAGTTTATTCGTGAACAGGTACGGCTGGCGGCACGATCCCTCGGTTGTGGCGACACTCTGCCGCCTTGGTTTTGCTTCCGGAATTGAACGTCTTCGACTCGGGCCGAGCATCAGCCGGAACTTAGCTGCATAATCTGAACCTTTGATTCGCGGGCAAAGGTGTCAAATGAGTCAAATTCCCTCCCGGTCACTGTTTTCCGGTTGGGGTGGGGTATCGCCCCGTTAGCGCTTTCGTCCGCCGGGTCTCTGCGAGGAACTGTTAGATATGGTCGGAATCACTGGATACAGCGCGTACATCCCAAGGCTTCGCCTGCAAAGAAGTGCCGTTGCCGCGGCCCACGCCTGGTACGACCCATCGTATGCGCGCAAAGGGCGGGGCGAACGGTCGATCTGCGGCTGGGACGAAGACGCCATCACCATGGGCGTGGAAGCGGCGCGGGGCCTGGTTGCCAACGGCGGGCCGGAAGCACTGATGTTTGCGAGTACGACGGGCCCGTTCGTCGACCGGCAGCAGGCCGGAATCATCGCCACGGCGCTGTCGCTGGAAGGCGAAATCCGCACCCTGGACGTGACGTCGTCACAGCGTGCCGCCCTCGGTGCGTTGTCACAGGCCTGCTCTTCGGTGCAGGGCGGCGCTCGCGACGTGCTGCTGGTTGCTTCGGAAAACCGCC
>JAPOON010000021.1 GCA_026713405.1 Gammaproteobacteria bacterium | reverse complement strand
TCTTCCGGCCCTCCGGTTAGCATGCCGATCAGCACATCGTCGCCGTCGTCGCCTGACGTGAACAGCCCCCCGCCGCTGCTGCCGGGGCGAGTATTGCCTTCCGTCCAGATCACATTGATGGTGTCGATCACATCCTCCTCCAGGAGCGACCGGCCAGTCTTTTCGATGGTCCCGCCAGACCACTCCCTGACTTCTCTCTGCGGGTGGTGAACCGAAAAGACCTCGGTACCGTCCTGCCAGCCGCCAGAGGCATCCCACGCGGCCAGGCAGACGCCACCGGGCAGACCGCCCCGCAGCCGCAGCCGCAGCAGCGATCCGTCGGAGTCTGCATCGTTCGCCATCAGGTCTGCCCCGCCCGACAGCGTCTCGGAATCACGACGCAACGTGGTTCCGCCACAGGAACTGTATTCGTAGTTCCAGGTCGTCTCGACCGTGTCGGCGACACTCTGGGAATCGATGCAGTGATTGGCGGTCAGGACATAGGGAGCATCGAAGTTGTCGTCTCTGGGGCGCGTCGAATTCACGGCCGTGCCCGTACAGACAAACGTGTTCCCGTCGCCAACGGTAAACACAAGCCTCGCAACCGCGCTGCTCGGGCAACTGGGCAAGGACTTGCAGACCGCTTGAACCGAATCGCAGGTCGTGCCGTTTTTTCGTACCAGCGTGCCCGGGCGCGAGATTTCCGACCGCGAACGGTGGATATGTGATGCGCCGACAATCCAGAACGAAACTTCAGCCGGGTTGGCAAACGGCGGTATCTCAATCTCCACCCCCGCAACATCGCCCGGTATGCTGGGCGACCAGCGCGTTCTCAGCCCGGATTCCGCCGCTACTCCACCGTGTAACTCTTCCTTGCGGATGAAGTCACTCCATTTGAACACCGGGTACCGCATGCCAGAGCGGCCCGGCTGGAAGAACCGCAGCCTCGCTCCGTCCGGCAATTCCGCCTGCACCGCCAATCGCACCGACTTGGCTTCCGGAGAGTGCACGCTGAAGGAAGCGACCTGGCCTCCTCCGGGCAGTGCCGTCCATCGCGCCGTTCTTGCCAGGTCGCCCCGTTGAGCTTCCGGAAGCGCCCGGGCAAACCCCACCTGAAAAGGAGCATCGGGCCTGCCCGGTTCGAGCCGGGCCGCCGCCTCGGCTTCGGGAACGGGCGACAGGGCAATCGCTCGAGATACGGGGAAACGCGAATAGTCCCGCCTGGTCTGCCACGAACTCGGAGGCTGCACGGGTTCAACAGCCAACCTGGTATCGACTGAGCCCACACGTTCGGCGTGCGCAGCCGCCGCCGCAAAACCCAGGCTCAACAACCAGCAGGAGACGCCCCTTAGGTGGGTCAATGACAACTCCGACACTCCAAGCCCGCCGAACATGCCGGAAACTCTAGGGCAGATTGACTGAATCATTGCTGAACCGCCAATGCCCCACCGAGGCAATGCGCATCCAGGTCAGCGCATCCAATTTCTGAGCCTCCGATGCGTGCGGACAATGGCAATCCCCCCAACCGGACACAACTTCAAGTGGATTTGCTTCCTCTTTTCCGAACCGACTACTCGACT
>JAPOON010000020.1 GCA_026713405.1 Gammaproteobacteria bacterium | reverse complement strand
CGTCCTTGAGGCCGTCAAGCTCGCCGGGCGCGAAAACGCCGAGCGCTGCGATGAGCCTGGCGTGCATTTCCGCCTCTTCCATGGTGCCCGGCAGGGGCTCCGTCAGGGGGCGCCGCAAATGGAAGAAATTGTCCGGAAACTCCGAAGGAAAGAATGTGGCTTCGAACTTTTCGTATTGCGACGAAGCGGGGAGTACGTAGTCGGCGAGTTCCGCGGTTTCGGTCATCGCCACAACGAACTCGAGAGCCTCGAAGGCTTCCCGGAGGCGTTTCGCATCGGCGAGCGAGTGGATGGGGTTGGCGCTCTCGACGAGCATGGCGCGGAAGCGGTCCGGGTGGTCGGTGAGTATTTCTTCCGAAATGGAGTTGCAGGGTGTAAGGCCGGTCACGATCCTGGCGCCGGTAACGGGCGTGACCCGGCGGCCGATTTCGTGGCTGTTCTCGTCCACGTTCGGGGCGCGGACGTCTTCGTCCAGAATCTGCGCGAGCCGGTTTACCAGGTGCATGCCCCCTTCGGTATCGAAGGCCCCGGTCAGCGTGAACAGCAGGATGTTCAGATAGCTGCACAACGTGGAGTACGGCGCCATCTCGACGCCGAGGTCCTCGTAGAGGGCGATCTTCCGGGTCGAACCGATGGCCTGCGCGGCGCGCTCGACCAGTGCCAAGGAAAGCCCCGCAAATTCGGCATAATCGGTGACAGGCACCGCCTGCAACTGGTCGAGAATGCGCTCGTGGCCTGCCGTGTGGTCGCGGACCCATTCCAGATCGAGCATGTCGTGCTGGGCCAGGTATCCGAGAATCGCCATGATGCACCAGACATCCGTTCCCGGCCGGACCGGGAGGTGAATGTCCGCCAGTTCCGCCGTTTCGGTAACCCGGGGGTCGAGCACGATCAGGGTCCGCTCGGGGTGCTTGCCGATGTCTCGCATCAGGACCCGGGCGCGCTGCATGCCGTTGGACTGCCAAGGGTTCTTGCCGACGATGATCGCCACGTCGCACCCGTGAAAGTCCCCGTGCCAACTGCCGCCGAGCATGCGGCTGTTCATCCAGGCGAGGCCGGTTTTCTCCTGGGCCAGCGCGTTCGACCGGTAGCGGATGCCGAGCGCGCTGCGCAACGCCAGCGCATGTGTGCCGCCCAGGTGATTGCCCTGGCCGCCACCGCCGTAGTAGAAGATCTTGTCCCCGCCGTGCCTGACCCGGATATCGGCGAACCTGGCTGCGACTTCGCGGATGGCGGTCTCCCAGGAAACGGGTTCGAAGGTGCCGTCGTCCCGTTTTCTGAGCGGCGTGTTCAGCCGGTCCCGGTTGTTCTGGTAATAGTTGATGCGCGATGCCTTGTTGCAGAGATAGCCCCTGGAAACCGGGTGTGCGCGGTCGCCCTTGATCTTTTCGATGACGCGACCCGTCTCCTCATCCATGCGGGCGAGGATCCCGCAGTTGGCATAGCAGAGGTTGCAGGCGGTCGGTTTCCATTCGGCGTCGGTCATGCGGGTTCATCCTTTGGTCAAACAACAGGCCAGGACTGATTTCACTTATTCTATGCGATTCACCTGGAGATGCTCGATACGGCTCGCTTCATGAAGTTCCAACACCGGCACTCGTGCTTTTTCAATCGCGGCAGCGTGCTGACCCCGATGCTCATCATCCTTTGGTCAATCGGCCCGCTTCAGGGAGTTGGATCGGACTCGACCGACACCGGGCCCGAGGCTACGCGCCACCTCCAGGGCGAGGAAGTTGCGAGTCGTTGCAACGAATGCCACGGCGAACGCGGCCACAGCGAGATTCCCGACATCCCGTCCATCGCGGGGTTCTCGATGCTCGCTACGATGGACCTGCTGGATACCTACCGCATGGGCTTGAGAAAGGCGCGCACCGTCACCTTGCCGGACGGGTCCGAGACGAACATGGAAGAGGTTGTCGAGTCGCTTTCCGAAGATGACGAACTGGCCGTGGTCATCTATTTCGCCAACCAGGAGTGGCGGCCGCACGACCAGCCATTCGATGCGGACCTGGCCAGGCGCGGAGCCCGAATCCACGAGGAGAAGTGCGACAGGTGCCACTACGAGGGCGGCAGCGACCCCGAATCCGACCTGCCGTTGAGCGCCGGGCAATGG
>JAPOON010000019.1 GCA_026713405.1 Gammaproteobacteria bacterium | reverse complement strand
GACGGGGTGGGGGGGCTCCCCCACCTGCCGAGGCGGTGCTTCGGCTGGGGCTGCGCCCGACGGGTGGCGACCCGTGGGAAAAGGACTAGTTCAGCAGTCTGTCGAAGCGGGAGACCGGGGTCGGCAATGCGCGCCACAGACCCGGGGGCGGAAGGTAATGATTGAAGACAACGGTGGGCGAATGCGAAAGGCCCGCGAGCGCAGGCGCAATGTCTGCCCCGTCATCGAACGATGTCTCCGGCGCGACCACCCTGAAGCTCTCGGGCAGAATGGAATCGAACCCGCCGTTGCCACCGCATCCGCTGTCAACGCATTCGGCATCGTTCGAGACGTCGCTGTCCGGCTGATGCACATGATGAGGCGCCGGCCCGCCCGCCGGTTCGGGAACCGGGGCAGCGCAGGCGCAGGAGATGCTTGCCAGCGAAACGACGCAGGCCAGCATCGGGACCAGCACGGATTGGATGCGGGGCATG
Organism: Gammaproteobacteria bacterium; assembly: GCA_026713405.1. The sequence continues at coordinate 5,929 of JAPOON010000019.1, read as the reverse complement.
GCCCGACTATGGCAACGATTCGTACCCGCTGTCAATGCGCCCGACGCGCGCCTTTCGAAACTTCAAGCCGCTTGCGGCGGCCGATTTGCGGCCATCCGGATCAGCGCTGGTTAAACGCCGCCATACGTTCCCGGGCGTCCGGGCCCAGGCCCTCGCTTTCCATCACTTCCCATTGCAGGCCCGCATCCAGGGGGTTCGCATCCGTTGCCTCGAGCAGGCGCTTGTTGGCCGCATGGGTAAAGCAGGAGTTCGCCACGATCTGCGTAGCAAGGGCTTCCACCTCTTCTTCGAAGGTCTCGTCGGGAAAGACTGATTCGGCCAGCCCGATGCGACAGGCTTCCTCGGCGGAGATCATCGCCGCCGTGAACATCAGGCGCTTGGCCGTGGCGATGCCCACCCGCCGCGGCAGGCGCTGGCTCATTCCCCAGACGGGCGTGAGCGCCCACTTCGCATGGGTGTCGCCAAAGCGCGCACCCTGCGCGGCAACGATCAGATCAGCCGCCAGCGCCACCTCCAGCGCTCCCGTATAGCAGTGACCGTGTACCGCGGCGATAACGGGCTTGGGCAGCTTTTCCAGCATTCTGAGGGTCTCGGAATGCCAGCCGCGGGAGGGTACCGACTCCCCCGCTGCAATGTCAGTGAGGTCGTGGCCGGCGGAAAAGCACCTGCCCGCGCCCCGCAGCACGACACACTCGACGGCATCGTTGCGTTTCAGTTCACTGACGTGGTCGCGCAGTTCACGGAACATGCCGACCGTCAGCGCGTTGAGTTTCCCGGGGCGATTCAGGGTCAACCAGCAGACCTTGTCCCGGTCTTCCCGCAATACGAGTTCCATCGATCAGTTCTCCTGTCTGCAAAACGTCGACTCGGGGCATGTTTGCACCCGCGCACGTGACACCCCCATCCTCGGAGGAAAATCCCCGCACGGACCGCGTTTCCCGAGCGGCCCCGCACTGACACCGCGATGCCCAGGCGCACTCGGGCGGTTCGCGCGGCGTTGTCGGAACCCCCGAAAAAGCACCAGGCTGGCAAGCTTGGTACCCGCAGGCAAGTGTATGGAATGGCTTCGCCTGTCGGCTTACTTCGGCAGCCGTCCCGCGATGTAGTCGTCGATCAGTTCGTGATAGCGCCGGATGCGCATTTCCTGCTTTGACAGGTACACGCCCTTGAACCCGCCCGACCGGAAGCCGCGCTGCTGGGTGACGAAGACGGCCACGTCCTCCTCGATGCCCGGGCCGATCGATGCGGCGTCCTCGAAATCGAGCAGCGTCACCGGCACCTCGTCGGCGCCGCCGTGGTTACGCTCGATGCCCGCCTCGATGGATGCCGGGCTCGCGACCCACCAATTGTCGAACAGGCACTGCTGCGGGTCGTCACGGTGCGGCCGGGCGCGCAGAAAGTGGAAGCCGTCGGACCACAGCGATACGGCGAAGTTCGGGAACAGCGTGTAGTGGAAGGCATCGGTGAACTGCTCGTCCGGAACCTTGTCGTAGTGGGTGAACCCTTTACCTGCGCCGAGCCGCCGCTTCGCCTGCTGGATGGCAACCCTGGTCTTCTCCGGATGGCCCTTGAAGTCTGCCGGGTCCAGATCCCAGAAGCGCAGCTGGCTCACCAGCGGTTCCAGGATGTTGCCTTCCTTGTCGGTAGACCCGACGCCGTAACCGCCTTCCATGATCATGCGGTTGTGGCCCTCGTTCGACAGGTCGAACTTGGTTTCCTTGAAGTAGGTGTTGATGTGGCCGCGAATCTCCTTGCGGTTGGTGTCGGTGGTCGCCCCCATGTGTACCGTGGGCACGTGATAGGACTCGTTGAAGTTGTCGAGTACCACCTTCCAGTTGCAGGGCAGCCACATGCTGTTGGCCATGGTGCGCTTCCAGGTATGCACGTCGCGCAACTGCCACTCGCTCCAGATCGGGCCCAGAAACTCCTTCAGGCTCACGCAGTTGGGGTCCATGTTCACCCAGATGAACCCGGCAAAGGTTTCGCAGGCCACTTCCTCCAGCCGCATCTTGCCGCAGGGATTGCCTTCCGGAAAATCTTCCCGGTCCGGCGCGAAATTGAGTTCGCCGTCCGGCATCCACGCCCAACTGTGGTACTTGCAGACGAAGCGGCGCACGCTGCCCTTGGTGTCCTCCACCAGCGGGTTGCCGCGGTGCTGGCAGACGTTGTAGAAGGCCTTTACGCCGCCGTCCTTCTGGCGAACCATGAGAATCTCTTCCGGCCCCACCGGTTCCATCTGCCAGTCGCCGGGATTGGGCAGTTCGGACTCGCGGCCGAGCAGCAGCCAGACCTTGGTCCACATCCCTTCCCATTCCTGTTCGAAGAACGACCGGGAGGTATAGCGGTGACCCTCGAGCAGAGAACCGCGCGTCTGCTGCTCAGGATAGCTCTGAATTTCGTAGATATTTGACGGCTCTGCCATGTCGGTCTCAGTGGTAGTAGCACAGGTTGTAGATATTCTCACAACCTGGGCCATAGTGGTACCAACAACACCTTCAATTGGAGTCAAACAGGGCAAACTGGCGTTCAGACATCAACCGGGCCGGCGCCCCCACTCGAATTCACCACGTCTTCCACCTCAAGTTCGGGAATTCCCGCAAAGTCCCTTGCATTGCGACTGATCAGCCGGGCGTCGCGCATGGCCGCGGTTGTACCGATCGCAATGTCCCCTGCCCTGCGACGCGGAGAACCGAGTCGGCGGAATGTTTCCGCCGCGGCAGCAGCCGTATGTTCCGAGAACGGTACGACCCCATCGTCGGCAAAAAACGAGCGGGCGGTCGCAAGTTGCTCAGGCGTGCGGGGTCCACGGCAGAACTCGTACCAGGCAACGGCACTGATCTCGACTCTTTCGCCCAAGTCCGACAGCTCGAGCAACCTCCGCCGCTCCGGGCCAGCGACAGACAACGCGTACACCAGAAAGTCGGTATCGAGATGCACTGTCATCAGAAACCCTCATCCTGTTCCTTCAGTCGTCGTATCTCGTCCGCCGCATCGTGACCCTCGAAGAGTTGGAACAGGCGATTGAGTATTCGGGCTCTTTGTTGGCGTTGAGCATCCGGCACACCCAAAACCACTTCACGGTGCCCCATGACCGCCCGCCGGATCGCTTCCGAGGTGGAGCATCCATAGCGGTGTGCCAGTTCACGTGCCGCTGTACGGGTGTCTTCGTCCAACATGATCGTCGTTCTAACTGCCATAATTTATGTTTAGGGTTTATGCATATGTTATGTATAACATAACGCTTCAGCTTCGCTGTAACAACGGGGAAGGCGGAGCAGCTCGAGACGACTTGTCCCATCCCCGAGAATTATCCAGCAACAGACCGACACCCCTGGGCGGAATGTCGCAACCGTTCCGGCAACTGACCGACCGAGAGATATTCCGGCCGGGCCGAGGTTACTGCTTCACCGGACGCGGCGCCTTCCCGCGGAGTTGTTTCGCAACCGTCATGTAGTAGTTGCGACCGGTCGCCGTCAGCAGTTGCTGCGCCAGTGCGTCCAGGGCATCCGCCTTCAGCAGCATGGCGTCGGGGTCGGCCGGGTTGAGCGCCAGCAGGTGGTCGCAGAGTTGCGCGGTCCATTGAGGGTCCTTGGCCAGCGCTGCTTGCGCTGCCGCACGCAGCGCTTCGGCTCCGCCCGCCAATTCGGCCATGCGGCCCTCCTCTTGCGCCGGCGACAGCGGGAACAGGTTCGAGGGATTGCCGTCGAACCAGCCGAGATAGCCCTGGAAAATCCCGCGGACACCCCATTCCACGTTGCCGTAATACTCTTTCAGGTAGTCCAGTTCCTTAAGCTCCGGTGGCAGGGCCACCGTCTCGGCCAGTTCATCCGGCGTCATGCCCCGGTTCATGCCGGCTATCGTCTGCTTGAATATTGAAGCGATGCCGTCCCGGTAGTTGGTCAACACTTCAGCCACGGATTCAGCTCCGAGCACCGGGCGGGTGTGGCCTCCCACCAGGTAGTCGGGTTCTTCGGCAATCATGCGCGTGAGGCTGTCAATCCAGGCGCGCACGTCCCGGTAGCCCGTGCCGCGGATCGCGTACAGGTTGGGCCAGGACTTGTAGAAATTGTCGCCGGCAAAGAGCACCTTGCGCTCGGGCAGCCAGGCGTAGAGTTGGTCGCCGGTTTCGCCGTCGGCCGCGACCAGTTCCAAGCGGACCCCCGCAATATCGAGCGACTTGCGTGCCCCGGTGAAGAAGTGGGTAGGTTGCCCCTGGGCATCGAAAGCCGCTCCTCCCCGTTTGGGCCAGTACGCCTGGGCTACACCGTTGTTGATGCGCTCGTCCGGCGTGAGCATGAATCCGGCCTGGCGGACCCCCCGGGCACGTTGCACCTGCAAACCGGCTTCCTCCAGCCAGCGACGCTCTTCGCCGTAGCCTTGCCGCGCCCAGATTTCAGGGTCGCCGGCGGCGGCAAAGACGCCGATGCCGCCGGTGTGATCGCCGTGGCCATGGGTCAGGACGATCGCTTTCACCGGTTTATCCGTGATCTGCCGGAAGGCCGCGAGCACGCCTTCGGCGGCGGGCGGATCGACCTGCGTGTCGACGATTACCACACCGTCGTCCCCGACGATCATGGTCGATGTGGAAACGCCGAACCCCACAGCCGTGTACACGCCTTCCGTGACTTCGATGACGGCTTGCGAAAATTCCGCCCCTCTTGCCGTAAGCAGCTTCTCCGCATCGGTGGCAGCCACCGAAACCGATACCCACATCGACACTACGGTAGCCAGACCGATCCTGTTCATGGTTGCACCTTGACCCTTATTGCACGGGCGCTCATCATCCGGTCATCAAACCCGAGGTACAACCATGGCCAGATACCTTTTTCGAGCCAAGTACACGCAGGCGGGCGTGACGGGCCTGCTCAAGGAAGGCGGCACCAGCCGGCGGGAAGCGCTGCGACAGACCATCGAGGGAATGGGCGGAACCCTGCAGGATCTTTTCTACGCGTTCGGCGACTGGGACCTCTTCCTGATCACGGAACTCCCCGACGACGAGGCGGCCACCGCGGTATCCCTGAACATCAGCGCCGCCGGCGCCCTGGATGTGTCCGTCACCGTCATCGTGACGCCGGAAACCGTCGACGCCGCCGTCAGCAAGAGCGTGCCGTACCGCGCCCCCGGCGCCTGATTTTCGCGTGCATACCCGGTGCTCCGGCGAACCGGAGCGCCGGCGCCATGCGGCGTCATCTTTTGCGCCGCCGCTGACGCTCGCCCACCACCGGCGATTTACAGGCGGCGGGCAGAGCACCTAGACTCGTTGAGCGACCCAAGTACCGACGGATGAGTTGCATTTTCGAACTACCTCTCCAAGTTGCAAAGCAACTTGATCGCGTTGCCAAACGGCAACGCGCCTAGTCTGATTTCATCGATTCCAGAACACAAAGGAAAGCTGCCTCATGCCTATTCGCCGGAGAATCGGAAATTCCGAAGTCAACGCCATCGGCCTCGGCTGCATGAACCTTAGCCACGGATACGGACCGGCCACGGACCGCAAGGACGCCGAACGGTTCCTCAACCAGGCGCTCGACATCGGCTATGACTTCTTCGACACGGCAACCCTCTACGGCGACGGCAACAACGAACGGCTACTCGGGTCTGCGATCATGCACCGGCGAGACGAGTTCTTTCTCGCCAGCAAGGGCGTCATGGCATTCGTGGACGGCAAGCGCGGGATGGACGGTCGCCCGGAAGCGATCAAGGCCCAGTGCGACGAGAGCCTCGCCCGCCTGAACACCGACGTCATCGACCTCTATTACATGCACCGGCTCGACCGCAAGGTACCCATCGAGGAGTCGATTGGCGGACTGGCAGACCTGGTACAGGCCGGGAAGATCCGCAATATCGGCGTCTCCGAGATGTCGGCGGACACCCTCAGGCGGGCACACGCCACGCACCCCGTCGCCGCCATACAGTCCGAATACTCTAT
>JAPOON010000018.1 GCA_026713405.1 Gammaproteobacteria bacterium | reverse complement strand
TGAGCGCTGCGAGGCGCTCCGCCGTTGCGGTGTCGCGGCTGTCCGCGAGGAATCGGTACGCCTGCAGGAGTCCGGCGGGGCCGATGAACTTGTCCGGGTTCCACCAGAATGACGGACAGGCCGTCGAGCAGCAGGCGCACAGGATGCACTCGTAGAGGCCGTCGAGCTTGGCGCGATCGGCCTCGGACTGCAGCCGCTCGCGGGCCGGCGGCGGCGTGTCGTTGATGAGAAACGGCTTGATCTTCTCGTACTGGCGGTAGAACTGGGTCATGTCCACAACCAGGTCCCGAACCACCGGCAGCCCGGGCAGCGGCCGCAACGCCAGCTTGCCGCCCCGCGCCGCCTCGGATACCGGGGTAATGCAGGCAAGGCCGTTCTTGCCGTTCATGTTGATGCCGTCGGAACCGCACACGCCTTCCCGGCAACTGCGGCGGTACGAGAGGCTCGGGTCCTGCTCTTTCAGGAGCGCGAGCACGTCGAGCACCATTAGATCCCGCCCCTCGGGCAGATCGACGGACATGTCCTGCATGCGCGGCTTGTCGTCCGCCTCGGGGTTGTATCGATAAACGCTGACGTGCATGACGGCTCCGTACTCCTTTGACCCCATTCTAGCCTTAACGTTCTACAAAATGGATTGCCGGGAAAGTTGGACCGGGTCCGGCCCAACCGCGCACAAAAACTGTCTCATAGATTCGAGCGCCTGGTAAAGCGCCCGGATTGCAGCTTTTTCCTACATACAGGACGACCCGGGCCAGGCGACACTGGGCGAATTCACAGTCACCTTGAGGAAGAAGATGGAATCGTCGCCCAAGCCGCCGGCCGGCTCATGGCTGGGCGCCATGCGCGAACACGGCACAATCCTCGGCGACCTGGTCGAACCGGTCGCCGACCCAGATGACTGGGAAGCCTCTCGACCGCGTACGACAGTGCGCAGTTACTGGTCGCCTGATCACGAAGATCAGCTTGATTTACCGTGGTAATGCATGGATTATTACCGTGGTAATACACTCGGCGTACACAATGATGACGCGGCTAGAATCCAAACTCACCTCTCAAGGGCAGATTTCCATTCCAGCGCGAATACGTCAGAAGCTGGGTTTAGGGCCCGGGTCCAGGGTCGAGTGGTGCGAACGGGGTGAGGAGGTGATAGTGAGACGGGCGTCGAAGTACAGTTCTCAGGACATACACGATGCGCTGTTCAGTACTCCCCCCAAGACCCGCGACGTAGAGCGGATGGATGACGGCATCCGGTCCCACCTCAGGGAGAAGCATGCGCGCCATTGACACCAATGTTCTGGTCAGGCTTTTCGTTCGGGACGATCCGGCTCAGGCCGAAAGCGCCGAGGCATTTGTCGCGCCGGGTGCATGGGTTTCGCATCTCGTACTCGCCGAAACGGTCTGGGTACTGAATTCCGTCTACGATCTGAATGCGGCGCGGATCGCCGTCGCTCTCGAAATGTTGATTGAGCACGACCGGTTGGTGGTGCAAGACGTCGAGGTGGTCCGGGCCGCCCTGGCGGCGTTCAAACAGCAACCAGCCGTCGGATTCACAGACTGCCTCATCGTGGAAGTTGCCCGCAAGCTGGGCCATCGGCCGCTCGGCACCTTCGACAGGTCAATGTCCCGGCTGGACGGCGCGGTCCGACTGTAGGCCTTCGCGCCGAAACGCGCTCAGTACTTCCTTTCCTGCGGCTCAAAAACCGGAACGGTCTTCGGCGCGAAATTGACGCCGCGCTTGCCGACCCGCTTGTCTTCGGGAAAGTACATCGAGTGGCACAGCCAATTCTCGTCGTCGCGTTCCTGGTAGTCCTCCCGGGCGTGGGCGCCGCGGCTTTCCCGGCGGCCCTCGGCGACGATGGCGGTGGCTTCGGCGACCTCGAGCAGGTTATCGAGTTCCAGGGCTTCGAGGCGCGCGGTGTTGAAGGCGTTGCTCTTGTCGGGGAGGTGGGCCGTGCCGATGCGTTGGCGGAGTTCGTCGAGCTTTTCGATGCCGGTGCGCATGTGGGTTTCGGTGCGGAAGACGCCGAAGCTGTTCTGCATGACGCCCTGCAGTTCCCGTTTCAGGCTGTCGACGGATTCCCCGTCCCGGGACTCGTTCCAGCGGTTGAGTCGGGCAAGCGAGGCCTCGAGGTCCGAGTCGCTGGCATCGCGATAGCTGACCCCGCCGCGCAGGGTCTCCTCGATGTGCTGCCCGGCGGCCCGGCCGAATACGATGAGGTCGAGCAGCGAATTGCCGCCGAGGCGGTTGGCGCCGTGCACGGAGACGCAGGCCGCCTCCCCGGCCGCGTAGAATCCTTCGAGTAGCCGGTCGTTGCCGTCGGCGTCCTGGGCCAGCGCCTGCCCGTGCACGCCCGTCGGGATGCCCCCCATCATGTAGTGGCAGGTGGGAACGACGGGGATGGGCTCCTTGACCGGGTCGGCATGGGCGAAGGTTCGCGAGAGTTCCAGAATCCCCGGCAGGCGGGCGTTCAGCACTTCCTCGCCGAGGTGGTCAAGCTTCAGCAGCACATGATCGGCGTCGGGCCCACAGCCGCGGCCTTCCAGAATCTCGATGATCATCGAACGGGATACCACATCCCGCCCGGCGAGGTCCTTGGCAGTGGGGGCGTAGCGCTCCATGAAACGCTCGCCGTCCTTGTTGACCAGGTACCCGCCTTCGCCGCGGCAGCCCTCGGTAACCAGCACGCCGGCGCCCGCGATGCCCGTGGGGTGAAACTGCCACATTTCCATGTCCTGCATCGGCAGGCCCGCGCGCAGCGCCATGCCGATGCCGTCACCGGTGGTCATCAGGGCATTGGTGGTGCTGGCGTAAATGCGCCCTGCCCCGCCGGTGGCGAACACGGTGGCCTTGGCGGAGATGTAGACCACCTCGCCCGTTTCGATCTCGATGGCCGTCACGCCGACCAGCACGCCATCCTGGTTCCTGACCAGGTCGACGGCGAACCACTCGTTCAGGAAGGTCGTTCCGGCCTTGAGGTTGGCCTGATAGAGGGTGTGCAGAAGCGCATGGCCCGTGCGGTCCGCCGCGGCGCAGGTGCGGGACGCCTGGCCGCCCTTGCCGAAGTTCTTCGACTGGCCACCGAACGGGCGCTGGTAGATGCGCCCCGTCTCCGTGCGCGAGAACGGCATGCCCATGTGTTCGAGTTCATAGACCGACTGGGGGCCTTCGCTGCACATGTACTCGATGGCTTCCTGGTCGCCGATGTAGTCGGAGCCCTTGACCGTGTCGTACATGTGCCAGCGCCAGTCGTCGTCCGGGTCGTCGCTGCCGATGGCGCAGGTGATGCCGCCCTGGGCGGATACGGTGTGCGACCGGGTCGGGAACACCTTGGAGATCACGGCGGTCTTGAGGCCCGATTGCGCGAGTTGCAGCGAGGCGCGCATGCCGGCGCCCCCGCCACCGACGATGACGCCGTCGAATTCCATCTTGCGGGGTAGCGGCACGATAACCCTACAGCGACCAGAAGAGGGCCAGGCCCCAGGCGACGTAGACGAACAGAATCAGCACAACCCCCGATTGATAGACGAACCGGAAAACCGTGGCATGCGCACCGAAATAGTGCGGCCGGATGTAGTCCGTGCCCACGGTCCACATGCCGATCCAGCCGTGCACGGCGGTGGCGAGCAGGGCCAGGGTGCTGAACAGCCGCATGGGCATGGAACCGAAATACCCGGCGAGCTGGGCATGATCGACACTTTCGTTTACAAGAAACCAACCGACAATGCAGCCGGCATATAGGGCCAGAACCACCGCACTCACGCGCTGCAGCACGAAATCGGCGAGCCCGCTGCGGGACAGCGACGTCACGCTCGTCACCATAGCCAGGCCCCCAGTGCAGCCACCACGACGACCGTCGACGCGAAAACGAACCACGATGCCGCCCGTGCCGCCGCCAGGGTATCGCCGACGTGCATGTCCAGCAGCAGATGCCTGATGCCGGCCAGCAGGTGGTAGGCCAGCAGCGCCAATACCGCAAGCAGCGCGAGCTTGCCGGAAGAACCGGCGAGCAGGACCGCCGCCCGGTCGAACCCGGCCGGGGAGCCGAGCGCCAGGTCAAGCAGGTACAGCAGCCAGGCGAATCCCACGAACAGGCCCATGCCGGTAAGCCGGTGCGCGATCGAGGCCATGGCGGTCACCGGCCACCGGAACCTGGCGGGCGAGAGTGACAGATTGACTGGGCGCGCGGGTTTCAAATCAGGATTTCCGGCAATTCTCAGAATTGACAAGCCGCGCGCAATCTCCTTGGCGCCGGAGTGCGCGGGCAGCCGTATGTTAGTCGGCGCGATTGCAAAAACCAAACCACGGGACGCGGAATCGTCATTCGATTCATCTCAGCAGTTCGAATGAAGACCCGCGTCCGCGTCCGTACCGGAGTACCGCAAGGTCGTCGTCAAACGAAGGCACGCAGCCCTTACCAAAACGATAGCGCCGTCTCCCGGCTTGATACCATTGACGCTTTTTCGAGGAATCGCACGTGGC
>JAPOON010000017.1 GCA_026713405.1 Gammaproteobacteria bacterium | reverse complement strand
GTTCGTCTCGGGGCAGCCAATCGTCCGGAGGCATACGCCCCGCCGCAGCCGGTCCTGCCTCACGGCAGGGTCCTCTCCATGGTGCGCGAATTGCGCGGTGATTGAACCCCGTGGAACTCTACGTAGAAACCAGCGCCGTGCTTTCCTGGTTGCTCGACCAGAACCGTGGTGACGAAGCCTACCGGGCACTGACTCAAGCAACATACGTCTATACGTCGGATCTCACCCTCATCGAATGCGAGCGGGCTCTGCACCGCGCGGCCGTCACCGGCGAACTCGACGAAGCTACGGCCGCAAGCGTGAGCGCCGCCATCGAAACGGCGGCAGCCCACTGGAATGTCTGCTCCATTGATGCGGAGGTGGTTGCAGGTTCGCGCCGACGTTTTCCCCACGAACCGGTGCGCGCACTGGATGCCATCCATCTTTCCACGGCCGTATTCGTGCGCAACCTGGCGCCCGAAGTGCGGGTGCTTTCGTTCGATGATCGCGTCAGGCGCAATGCCGAAGCGCTGGGGTTCGACGTCGCTGCCTGAACCCGCCGGTGTACGACTTCATTGGCGACCCGCAACTGTCACCAACTTGCTGCTGCGGACGCCGCTGCACTCGCGACGAAATCGGGTGTCGGATGCGCGCCAGGCGCAATCAAAGACAGTGTGTCGGCCTTGGCAGCCCCGCGATCTTGGCGGCCAGTTTGGCGGGACTGCCCGGAAACAGCCGCAGCAGGTACAGACTGGTACCTTTCTCGGCCCCCAGCGTTTCCCTGACGCGTTTCACCAGTGGGCGCATGGGTGGGCTGATATCGTGTTTTTCATAAAATTCCCGAAGCAACTTTATGATTTCCCAATGATTTTCTGTCAGCCGAACGCCATTTGCCGCTGCGATGTCAAGGGCCACGTTCGCATTCCAATCCGACAGGTCGAGCAGGTAGCCTTCCTTGTCGGTTCGGACTCGCCCCACATTCATCCGCATCGGGTCAGCGACTCCAGGTGACCACCGGCTGATGTCGTTCCACCAGGTCGACAAATCCATCGTATGAAAGGATTTCGACTGCGGTTTCGATTCGGCCTGTAAGGCCGCGCGCCTCCAGGTCGTCCGCCAGTGCATGGCAGGTTGCGGGTGCATCGATGGTGGTGCATGCGGCGTAGACGCCGTCCTCGATCAACAACAGCGCATCGCCGTCGGCAAGCAGCGGCAGACAATCGGCCAGGGCATCCGCCTTGTTGACGATGTGCAAGGACGCCATCAGCCGGTGACCACCGCGTCCTGGCCTGCAATCAGGCCCCGTTGCTGCCCTTCATCGAGGCGCTTTACGGAAACGCAAAGATCCGCCTCTTCGACACCGAAGCGCTGCATCGACGGTTCGCACACGAAGATCCGCTCAACGTCATACTCCGGCAGGGCTTCAAGCACCTTGCCCACGGTGCGCTGGCCTACCGCGGAACCCTTCTGTCCTTTCAGAAGTTGATAGACACCGACCCCCTTGAACAGGACGCTCACCTCCTGCTCGAATACCCCGGCTACCAGCACCGATTCCAGCGTCTCCAGTGCGCGCGCCGAGGCGTAGGGTGCGCTGGTCAGCAGAAACAGGATGCGTTTGCGCTGCATTTCGGTCAGGCGGCAAAGGTGACGAAGCGGTCGCAGGTAGTGATCGCATCGACCAGTTGGCCGAGCCCCACGACGGTGAAACGAGGATCCACCGTAGCCGAAGGCTTCTCATACCTGTCCCGCTCATCCTCGTCGAGCATGCCCCTCTTCAGTGAGTTGGCGATGCAGGCGGCCAGTTCGACGCCGTGAGTTTCCCGCAGCGCAACCCAGCCCGCATGGATGTCTTCCTCGTCCTGGGGCGCCACACCGTGGCTACCCGCGGCCAGCACGCCCTCGTGATAGAAGAAGATGCGGTGAATAGCGTGTCCCCGGGCAAGGGCGGCCTCCGCGAATCGCAAGGCGCTACGGGAGGCCTGGGATGCGTAGGGCGCGCCATGCACGGCGATGGAAATGACCATTTGCGACTCGGGCGATTGTTTCGCGAATTATAGCGATGCGCCGACGAGTGTGAGAGCGAAACCCGGCACCGCCTCGAGCGGCGGCGCCCATTGATTCTCAAGCGAAGCCTTGGACGCGCGTCAGTTTCCGCATAGCCGTTCGCAGGGAGTGCCGTCGCCGTCGCCATCAAGCCGGTTGAGTCCACATTGCCGGAGAAAGAAACGGGCCTCCTCGCACGATGCCATTTCCGAGCAGTAAGTCTTGCTTCCGCAACTGAACGTCGCCTCGGCGGGCGCAGAACCGACGCTTGCCGCCACAGGCCGACGGCTGCCTCGCCGCCACTCCCAGGGAGGAACACGTTCGGCATCGGGGAGCGACCAGAGCCCGGCCTTCCGTTCCCTGGCCAGGCGCTCGTCTTCGAGCAGATGGATATCGGAGGAGTACTGCCGGTACACCCAGGCATGGCCCTCCCGGATCATTTCCCGATTAATGTCGCGCTCGCCCAGATAAATG
>JAPOON010000016.1 GCA_026713405.1 Gammaproteobacteria bacterium | reverse complement strand
GGCACGGCCGTTCGCCTCGATGATGCGGCCGCCGGAATCCAGGTGAACGCCCCCGACTCGGCTGTTGTCGAGCAGGCCGGTGAGGGAAGAACCAAGGGCTTCAGCCGCCGCCAGCGCCTGGCGCACATTCACGAACTGACGCAGGTGGGGTATGAGGCGCCTGACGGTCGCCAGTTGCCCGGATTGCCAGTCCCCGGTATTGGAGTCGGCGAGGGCCCAGACGATGCGCAGGCCGTGAGGCCCGTCCATGCGCACGTTGAGGCTGTTCTGGGCGCCGGAGTGGCGCAGGCCGTCGTTGTACACCGGCGAGGTCTTCAACTCCCGCTCGGTATAGAGGTCGGTGACGTGCACGAGGCGGTCATCGGGCAGCCTGCGCAGACGCGGCAGGCGTTCGTCCCACGGGTGGTAGAGCTCGAAGTAGCTGCGCTCCAGGTCCCGGCAGCGCTCGCCGCGCTGGTAGAAGCGCGCGAACAGGACCCGAGCGTCGTCACCGGAGCCCTGGACGATCACCAGCTCGTTACCGGTCATGCCGCAGGCGTCGTCAATGAGGGCGGAGGCAGCGGGCCAGTGCGCGTCATCGAGCATGGCCTGGTTCATGGACGAAAGGATGCGGTTGAAGGTGTCGAGTTGGCTCATGCGGTTTCCTGATCCCGTGGGAGACGCTGGAGGCGCCGCGGTGACGAACGGCGCGAACGGGACAGGATACTCCAACATGGGCGGCGGGTGGAGAGACAATGGCACGGCGAGCGCGGGCTGCGCGCGGGTCGGGTGGCGCAAAGGAAACTGGCACCGGCGTCGGGCTCCATGGTGCCCGCCGCCGGCATAGTGGGTCGGCGGGCGCGGGAACCGTTGTCCAGAGGCTTATCCAGGGAGCCAGGGACGGGAACAGGCCTCAAGAAACGGCCCGTTCCCTAGCCCCCTTGTGCGGCTATTGGCAGGGGGACGCCTCCGGGTGCAGGATGTAGGTGTCCGGGTCCGGACCATCCTGATACATCACCACATTGAGCTCGTCCCCCGGCTCCAGGTCCTCCGGAATGGTAGGCCCCAGCTCGATGACGCCCATGGGCGTCCCCAGATGGATCTCGGTACGCGAATCGCAGATGAGACCCGCAGACGTATTCCGGACCGTGCCCCGGAAAAGGCGGGTGCCGGTTTCGTAGGCGAACTCGAAGGCCTGGCCGCCGATCGTGTCTGCGTAGGGGTCGTCTATCGAAATGGGCGGGCTCGCCTCATCGCCGGATTCGCCGCCACCCTCGCTGCCTCCCTCCGAGCCTTCGGCGCCTTCACCACCGGCTCCGTGCTCGCCGCCGGAACCTTCACCGCCGGCCTCCGAGCCTTCGCCCGAGGCACCGCCAGCGGGGGCACTGGCGCACGTAAAGGTTTCCACCTGAACCGTCCATTCCGAGAAGCTCGTACCGTCGACCTGGAACTCGAAGTTGCTCCGCTCGCCGGCGCGCAATCCCGAAACAAGTGGGATGTCCAGTACGGTCTCGCTACCCATATCCGGGTCCAGCACGACGGCAATGCGCACATCGCAGACCGCCTCAGACGCTTCATTACGGATCCGTCCGATGAATGTGTCGGTGGCCTCGTCAAAGGTCGCGGCGATCTCGGTATCGCCCAACAGGCCGGCAAACGTCTCGTCGTATTCCAGCGTGAGGGCTTCTTTTGCGCCATCAAACTGCCCGTGGATGGCGCCACTGCTGATGAACGGCGCGTCGTCTGCGTTGCCGTCCATGTCGCCGTTTTCGCCGTCATCGCCACCGCAGCCGGCGACGATGACCGAGAGCGTCAGAAAAAGAACAAGGAACAGCCAGGTCGATCGCCTGTTTCGCATGGATAACCTTCCTCTCATGATTTTCATCCTTGGAATCGTGTCTGGAAGCGTCGGAATGCGATCGCATCCCGGCGGCGGCTACCGCGATCGCAAAGGACCATGATTCCGATGGGCGCGGTCTTGCAGATCCGCCCCGAAAGGCCGCCGGCAGTCTTGCAATCGCAGCAGCCGCGGCGGCCATCGACGAGGCCGCTGAGGCGGAGGTGCGAAGCGGTC
>JAPOON010000015.1 GCA_026713405.1 Gammaproteobacteria bacterium | reverse complement strand
GGACGAGATACCCTGGGACATGCTGCCCGCGGCCGACATCGAACCGGACTGGGTGCGGGTTGCCAAGCTCGACGGCGAGGTCATCGGCGTGTACGCGGTGCATCCGTTGTCCGGGGGGGAATTCCGTATCGATTTTTTGGCGGTGGCGCCGCCGCATCGCGGGCAGGGCCTGGGCAGCTGGCTGCTGCGCCACGCCATCGGCGTCTGCGAGACCAAGGGAGCCAGGGAAATCGTTGCCGACTCCGCACCGGGTACGACGATTTGCTCAAAGGCAGGATTCAAGCCCGAGGGCGGCCTGCTGCGGCTACGGCTGACCCCGGAGTAGGGGGAGCGGCCTGACTCCAGGGTAGGGAGCATGTGCGCGCAGATGGGCAATAGACAAGCGAGGGTGCTTCCGCGTCCGGAGCCATTGCCGCGGTCAGCGCACTTTGTACCTGTTACAACCTTCGCAAACAGGAGTGCAGCCAAGCAAAAACCGGCGAAATTCGTGAACTCGCAGAGCGGATTAGTGCAATATTCGGCCTGAATTAGCGGAAGTCGCAACGCCGGCATGTCATCCCGCCGGCGAGCCTGGTTGTCTCAGCGCGGGACGTTGTCGGTTCGGGCCCGGCGGCCCAGATAGCCGCCGTGGTGGCGCAGCCCCCAATCCTCCGCGGTCACGCCCTTCACTTCCATCAGCGCGAGCGCGATGGCATCCCCGATCGCCAGCATGACGGCCATGCTGGCGCTGGGTGTCAGGCCGAGCGGGCAGGGCTCTTCGATGATCCCCATGTCGAGTACCAGATCGGCAAGCCCGCGCAACTCCGAGTCCGGATGGGATGTCACCCCGATCACGTTGGCGACGCCGAGGTGCCGGGCCATTTCCAGCAGTTCCAGCACTTCCCGACTCTTGCCGCTGGTTGAAAAGGCCACCACGACATCGTTGCGGCCAACCAGCCCGAGGTCGCCGTGGGCCGCTTCGGCCGGGTGGATGAAATCTGCCGGCGTGGCTGTCGAGCAAAGGGTCGCGGCAAACTTTCGCGCGATGTGCCCGGCCTTGCCGATGCCGGTGGTCACTACCTTGCCGGAGCAGGCTGCCAGGCAATCCACGGCCCGGACGAAATCGTCGGTGACCGCAACCGCCCTGATGGCGTCGGCTTCCGCGTCGAGTACCGCGCGCATGCGTTCGCGTACGTTCATGGCCGCCTGTTCAACCGGGGAGGCCGCATGGTGTCATGAGTCCCGGCGAATGCAAGCTGTCCGTATCCGTGGGGCCTTTGGCAGACCGGTGTTCGAGACCACCACCCGGTATCCGGCGTTGGTGAAGACGGCGAACGTCTTGCGGCACAGATAGCTCCAGGTCGGCTCGCCGCGAATCAGGTGTCCGGTGTCCTGCGCCCTGTCGCATCATGCGCCACAGGCCCCTGGGGCATCGTCAGTCGCATGATCTTATAATCCCGCCTCTCTGGCGCCTTGAATCTCGAGAACGACCGGCGCGGCATCGGATGTGGTGCGACCCGTGACGGGTGCAACGGCTACAGGGGCGCGGACTGGCGAGAAGGGCGGCAGAAGAGGAGGACAAGCGGCATGCAGCGACCGCATGTGGACTACATCGAACGTACCCGGGAGCAATATTCGGCCCTCGGCTATCCCACCTACCGCTGGGTCGAGGAGACCGAGCCTCCGGCGTTTACGCGCGTGAAGGCGCCGATGCACGAATGGCGCGTGGGGCTCGTTGCTTCCGGGGGCATCTATGTACCGGGCCAGATCGCCTTCCATCACCGGGACGACATAAGCTACCGAGAGATCGGGGCGGAGACGCCCGTCGAGGTGTTGCGGGCAACGCACTTCGCCTATGACCTCACCGATGCACACGCTGATCCGAACGTGGTGTTTCCGCTGGAGGCGTTGCGCCACCTGCGCGACCGCGGCGAGATCGGAGCCCTGGCGCCGCTCGCCTACACGTTCATGGGCGGTATCTACTCGGTGCGCAAGGTGCGCGATGCGCTGGCGCCGGCGCTGGCCGACCGCCTCTGTTCCGACGAGGTCGACGTGGCGATCCTGGTTCCGGTCTGACCCGTCTGCCATCAGTCCGTGGGACTGATCGCGCGGGAAATCGAAAAAAGGGGCATTGCCACGGTCAGCCTGTCGAGCGCCTACTCGATAACGCGGGCGGCTTTCGCCCCCCGCGCAATCTACCTGGACTTTCCACTCGGCCGCACGGCGGGCAAGCGGGACGACGTGGCAATGCAGCGCGACGTCATGCGCGCGGCGCTTGCGAGGCTGCGCGATGCCGAGGCGCCGGGCGAGATCGTGGAACTGCCCTACCGCTGGGCGGAAACGGATGACTGGAAAGACGGGGTGATGCGTCCGCAGGCAAGCGGCAACTCGGATTCCCACCAGGACAACCGCAGTGCGCGCCTCGGAACCCCCCAGTACCAGACGGAGGAAGATGCCGCCCTGGCGGATCCGGATTGCCCCACCTGCATCTATCCGGACGGGGCCAGCCGTGCGGTGCGAGCCTGACAATCGCCCGGGCCGACCCGGCGGAGGCACGCTCGGGCCGGCATCGGCGATCGACGATCTCAAGACGCGGTCGATTCCGGGTGGATGACCGGCACTGTTTCCCATGAGCGATGACATCTGGTTGTTCGGCTACGGCTCGATCATCTGGCGTGCCGGATTTCCCTACCGGGAGCGGCGCGCGGCGCGCCTGCCCGGCTACGTGCGGCGCCTCTGGCAAGGCTCCCACGATCACCGCGGAACCCCGGAAGCGCCCGGTCGGGTGGTCACGCTGATCGAGGACGGGCAGGGCTTCTGTGACGGCGCCGCCTACCTGATTGACTCTGCGGACGCCGAGGAGGTGCTTGTTGCGCTCGATTATCGGGAAAAGAACGGATACGAGCGTTACGGCGTACGAATGCTCCTGAGCGAGGGACAACGTCTGCCGCGGAAACCGGGGACGCAGTGTACCGGGACTGCAGGGCTCACCTATCTCGCGCCGCCCGGCAATCACGCCTTTCTCGGCGAGGCCCCGCTCGAGGAGATAGTGCTTCAGGTGCGGCGCTCCATGGGGCCTTCGGGCGCCAATGTCGACTACGTAAGACGGCTGGCCGAGTCGGTCAGGGAACTCGGCGGTGAGGATCGATACCTGGACGAAGTCTACGGCGCTGTTCTGTCGACCTGACACAGGCTCCCTGTTGTACCCATCTCTTGACGTTCCAAACGCCCGAACCGTGACCTGTGAGCTTGCGCCGTAGCCTGCCGAAGGCTTCCCCGCGGACGCGGGGATAGACCCCGCACCGAGGGACGAGACTGAGGCAGGGGCCGACGCCGTTGACAGCTATCCGCCACCCGTACAGGCTGTCTGCCATGTCAGGCGACCATCAACCGGAACGGGCTTTCGGCTTCCACACCCGGGCCGTTCACGCCGGGGC
>JAPOON010000014.1 GCA_026713405.1 Gammaproteobacteria bacterium | reverse complement strand
TGCCTTGTGTGCGTTCAAGTGCGCACGGGAGAGGAAGCGGGCATTGCCCGGGAACCTCTGGATCGCCGGACTACTGGCTGTCGGAGCGCGTTCCCGGTGGGTCGAGCCCTTGTTCGCCGCAGCCGGCCGAGACGGCACCCGGTTGATCACGCACAACCATGCCGCGGACATTCTCAGTCAGGTGATAGCCGAGGACCTGTCGGCCGCTTTCCAGGGCGCCGCCGCCGGGGCGGCGCGCAAGTTCCCCCTGGCCGATACCGAGTCCATTGCCCGCCAGGCCCTGGCGTCTGCGTCGGGCTGCCTCGAGCCGCCGTTGCACCTCGACGTGGCGAGATTGACGGCCGATGCGCGTAACGAACTGAACGGGCGTCTTCAGGCGTGCATTAACGACGGAACCATCCCGGCCGACCGGCTCGGCGACGAGGCGGCTCTGCGGGCAGCGGCGGGCAGAGTGGTCGGGGATTTCGTGAAAGAACGGGCAGCAGCGGCCACGGCGGTGGCGGGGTTGACCGTGATCGGCGATGACGACCGGGGCGCCATGATCGATCAGGTGATGCACGACATCGTTCCGGCCAGCATGGTGCCCGCCGTGCTGTCGGCTGGCGTTGTCCACGCGGACGACCTGGCGGCGCTGGGGTCGCCCTTGAAAACCAGGGAGCTGCAGGACCGGGTCGCGACCGTGCTGAACGCCATGACGCAGGCATTTTCGCGCAGCGGAACAAAGATCGACGGCGGCAACCGGGACGCCATGTGCCGAATGTTCTGGCGCTTCCTGCTGGCGCGGGCAGAAGACGGGCGGGTACGGGCCCTGGCCGATGAGATGCGGGCCCCGTGGAGCCCGTTGCGGGCCATTGGCGCGGCTGCGCGCTGGTATGCCGATGGGTTTCCCGGCACCGGTGACGAGGCGCAAGTGAGGCAATCCGAGCCTGGAAACGCAACGCAATTGCCGAGTCGGGATGCGCGGTCGGCTCGCAACGCGGCTGCGATCGCGGCAATGACGAGTGCGCTTGGGGCTGTGGCGAACGAACGGCTCGATGCCTCGCGGCATGTCGCGCCGCTGGCAGCCGATGACGACGTGCCCGACCAGACGATCGCCACGCTTCGCAACCTGGGAGTTGCCATGCCTGCGCCGAACAGGGTCGGCGAAGTCAATCCAAGGGTTCCCATGTCAGCTCCGGGGTTGCGGGCGATTGGGCAGGAACTTGAATCGCATTTGCAAAGCAAGGGGGCTGCAGCGTTCGAGGGCGGCGTCCTGCAGGAAAGCATCAGGGACCACGATCGCACTACCTATGTGATTGAGGGCAGCAAACTGCCGCGGGACAAGGACAGGGTACTGGGCGAAATGCGCAACTTCTGCACCGACGGGGAATACGGTCTCAACGAGAAGCTGCTCAAAACGCTCTCGATGGTGGCGTATCAGGCAACGCCGGGCTGCGTTCTGTCCACCTGCCTGAACCCGCTGCGTTCGGATGTGGCCGTATTCGACGGGTTGCCGACGCTGGATCCGGCTGTCCATTCCTTCAATATCTCGTCGGATGACCGGGGCGACGTGCTTGTGACGTGCGAACACTCAGGGCCGGTCATACGGCTCGACAGAGTCGATCGGCGCGGCGACCCTGTTCTCGTGGAGACGGACCCGTCGGCCAGCCATGTCGGCATTGTCCTGACGATCCGGATCGACGCCCGGACCGCGGAACCCGAGCTGCAAGATGTCGCGATCGGCTATTCGCTGATGCCGCGGCGCTAACAGCCTTCCCGGCCCGCACCGATGTACCGCTCCGGCGGCCCCCGGGGACGAGCGGCCGATGTCTTTCAAGCTCCGTGCGCTACCACGACTTCGATGACATCGACCGGGCGGTGCACGACAGCGCCCTGACCGGGGAGGTGATCAAACCCATCCTGCGCATGTCGGACTGACCTCCAGGTTGTCAGGTGCGGCAGAGCGGTGCGTTACCCTGCCTTGCCGCAATTTCTTCCGCTGCGCGCCAGACACGCATCGTGTTGCCGCCCGTGATCTTCGCGATATCGGTTTCCGAATATCCCCGTTCCAGCAACCCGGCGATCAGGTTGGGGTAGGTGGACACGTCCTTCAGCCCGGTCGGCAGCGAGTCGCCGACGCCGTCGTAGTCCGAGCCGATGCCGACGCTGTCGATTCCGGCCAGTGCGACGGCACGGTCGATGTGGTCGAGCACATTGTCCAGCGTTGCGTAGGGATATGGATGCTCCCCGCGGTAGGCCTTCAGAAACTCGGCGATGCGCGGGTCGTCCTCCCCGAGTTGATTCGTGAAGGCGTAGGCCAGTGCGGCTTTCCGGGTGTCCGTACCATAGGCTTGGGCCACCTCGGTCAGGAACGAACTGCCGAAATTGATCTGTATGACACCGCCGTTGGCGCCAACCGCCGCCACCATTTCATCGCTCATGTTGCGGTGAAACCCGGGTGTGAAGTGCCGTAGCGACGAGTGGGTCGCCAGCACCGGCGCCTCGGTGAGGTCGAGTACCTGCCGAAAGGCCAAATCGGAGATGTGGGATACGTCGATCATCACGCCGAGCCGGTTCATTTCGCCGATCAGCGTCTTGCCGAACGGCGACAGGCCCTGCCAGCGTTCGAAATCGTCGTACGACGAGTCGGAGATGTGGTTGGACTTCGAGTGCGTAAGGGTGATGTAGCGGATGCCGCGCTCCCGGAAGTGGCGCAGGTTGGCAAAGTCACCGGCGACCGGGCCGCCGTTTTCCATGCCGAGCGGCAGGGCGATGCGCCCGCTGGCCTTGATCCGGTCGACATCGGTGGTGCAGGTGGCGACGGCGAACTTGTCCGGCGCCGCTTGCGCGATGCCCTCGACCATGTCGATGAGTTCGTCGGCAAGTTCGACGGCGCCTCCCGCCGCGTCGACGCTCGCGGGGATGTAGATCGACATGAAGGGAGCGTCGAGGCCGCCGGCCACCGCACGCGGGTAGTCGAAATCGCCGGACTCCGTTGCCTGGCTGACATCGTCCTCATTGAGTTTCAGCCGGTACGGCACATCGATGTGCGTGTCGACGATGAGAAAGCGCTCGGCGAGTTGCTGCGGGCGGTCCACCGTGGCGCACCCCGCCAGGGCCAGGGCTGCTGCAATCGCGGGGATCTTCAGCCGCATGGTTCGGGGGCGTCGAAAAGAATTCTGGGTAGCAAAACAGGTCACAGGTTTCTCCGTTCCGGAAGCGTGTCGGTTACCGCTGTCGAACTTGCCCCTCCCGCCGCCCGGGCGGGGCGTCTTTCAGTATCGGCAATCGAACGCCACGTTGGCAATGCGCCCCGCCCATCCGGCCGGATTGCATTCGGGTATCATGACCGGCGTCACCGACCCGGGAGTTGCCGATGACCGTCATCAAGCAGGAAGACCTGATCCGGAGCGTGGCAGACGCGCTCCAGTTCATCTCCTACTATCACCCGCCGGACTTCATCCGGGCCATGGCCGAGGCTTACGAAAAGGAAGAGTCGCCGGCAGCAAAGGCGGCCTTGCAGCAGGTACTGGTCAACTCGCGCATGTGCGCCCTCGGCAAACGCCCCATCTGCCAGGACACCGGCATCGTCATCGTCTTTCTCGAAGTGGGCATGAATGTCCGCTGGGAGGGCGACATGGGCGTAGAGGACATGGTGAACGAAGGGGTGCGCCGGGGCTTCATGCACCCGGACAACCTGCTCCGGGGCTCTGTGCTCGCCGACCCGGACGGCGCCCGTTCCAATACCGGCGACAATACCCCGGCCGTGATACACACCAGGCTGGTGCCGGGCGATGAGCTCAACGTCGAGGTTGCCGCCAAGGGCGGCGGCAGCGAGGCGAAAGCAAAGTTTGTGGTCTTGAATCCCAGCGACTCGGTGACCGACTGGATACTCTCCGTAGTCCCCGAAATGGGGGCGGGGTGGTGCCCGCCGGGCGTTCTGGGCGTGGGCATCGGCGGCACGCCCGAAAAAGCGATGCTGCTCGCCAAGGAAGCGATGATGGAGCCCATCGACATCCACGAACTGCAGGCGCGGGGCGCGAACGGCCGGTCGGAATCGCTGCGCCTGGAGCTCTACGAGAAGGTCAACGCACTGGGCGTCGGCGCCCAGGGCCTG
>JAPOON010000013.1 GCA_026713405.1 Gammaproteobacteria bacterium | reverse complement strand
CTACTGCACCTCCACCTTGCAGTCGGCGAAGGCGCCGACATACCCGGCTTGCCGATTGTCGTCCTCTCCTCCTGCCGTGGTGAAACCGCCGAATTGGTTGCCGCCGACGTCCTCGTCCGAGTCCTGATCGTCGGCCCGATAGCGCCCCAATGCAACGACGGCATCGAAGCCGACGAAACGCAAACCCGCGCCGACTGATCATCCCGTCACCCGCTTGCGCCCATAGCTCAACGATCGCTTGCGGAACCCAAAGGAGCTTGGGCGCGCCCGTAACCGGACGCGCCCACCCCCGATTCTGGCTTAGGGCTTAGTGTGCGAGACTTCCGTCCCCGACGACCATAGGCTCGTCAGACTAGTACCTCCGACTGTAGCCGTCGCCCTAACCCGGACCTGCGTCTGGACGTCCGTTTGTGTCTGCCTCGTTGCGCCGTCGGGATCGGTCACATCGTCGTATGCTCCGCCCGACAGAGCGGTGCATCCGGACTCCGTACAACCGCTCACCCCGGTCCACGTACCGCCGCTCGCGGTCCAATCGGCGTCCCAGGACGTCCAGCTGCCATAGCCACCCCAGCTAGCGGTGGCTGTAGTGCGTGTTCGGTCTCGCGTCCGCATTCTTGTCCGCAACTGGACCACATAGGCACCAGCACCGTTGACCGCGTTCCAGTCAACCGTTGCGGTGAAATCGTCGACGCTAGTCACTCGTGAAACCCTCACCCTACTGGGGGTGCTCAGCTTCCGACTGACCGACCGGGCTGCGCTGATCTTCCAGGGCCCGTCGTCGTCCAGAGAGAAACCGTCAGGGTCAGGGTTCGCGCGAACGCACGCATAGAAATAGTAAGTGGCAGGGTCACCCGCCGGCACGTGCAGGCCAAGAAGGTCGGTAGCGTGACTCGCCACCACCTCGATCCCGGTTGCCGAGGTCCTGCTTGCCACGTTGTCGTCGTCAGTCCTGCTATCGCCCACGAGACGGTAGGTTGTTGCAGGGTCGCCGGGGGCTAGGGTGACGCCGCCTGTTGCTGTGCACGCAGTATTCATGTCGTTCGATCCGATAGAGCTCTTCGTTGACAGAATCACCACGGAGTCGAACTTGTCGTCCCTGCTTGGTGTTCCATCCGTCTCTGGAACGCTCCAGACGAGTCGTTCGACGAGATGGCTTCCACTCGCATGAGTGCGCACAATCTCGTCAGCGCGGACATAGGTCACGGACTTCGGAGCAGCCGGACGGGTCGTCGTAACCATTCCGATCCCGACCATCTCAGAGCTACCGAACTCGTTCTTGGCTTGTAGGCAGAGCTGGTAGTGTCTATACGGTTTCAGGTTCGTTTCGCGATGGCGTGCTTGCCGATTCTCGGTTGTCACTTCTGCGGGGGCTTTCACGTCCTCGCCACCGGAATCACAGTCGAGGTCTTCTGTATCGCGGTCTCCTCCGAGCGACACGAGGAGCCCCGGGTACGTGAAGCCGGCATCTGCCTCATACGTCCACTCCAGCCAACTCGTCTTCAGTGCGCCGCTGTCCCTTTTTTCAGGATTGGACGCATCAGCGAGATCGGAGGGAACTCCGGGAGCGGCGGAGGCCCAGATGCGTTCGGGAGTTCCATAGGCGCGCAACGTGACCCCGTTCGGCAGTTCGTTCTCCCAGGTAGCTACCACACACAAACCGTTCAAAGTACCCGCGTTCAAGGTGCCAGGGGTGTAGATGAACGAGAGGGCCTTGCCGATGTTGCCCCACGCGGGAGGGTCTGGGGGTGCGGTGCGCGAAACAGCAGTCCCAGGGGAGGCATACTCAAGTCGAGCGCACTCTCCGCTGCCGGATGGAATCACTTGCACCAGGTACTCGGTCCGGTCCCTCAACTCACGACCCTCAACCGGGTCCCAGGTCCAAGTGATCGACGTGGCGTTCGACTTCCACCTGATGTTCAGGTCGCTGGTGGTCTCGAAGGTGGGCGGCGGGGCCGTGCCGCTCGTCGCCCGTGAGTACGTTTGGCTCCAATCGCTGTCCTGCGTCGTCGTGTCGTCGCCGCCCGCCAGCGCCTTCACCCGGAAGTCGTACTCCAACCCAGGACTTAGGCCGGTGGCTACGCAGGTGGTGTCGGGCACTACTCCTGCTGAGCCGCAACTCGGTCCGTCCTCGTCCCACGAAGTCTCGGTCCCGAGCCTCTGGTCCACTTCATAGCCAACTGCATCCGTGACTGCGCTCCACCCGAGCGTGATCGAGGTTTCCGTCCGGGCGGTGCTGGTGAAGTTCGCCGGCACATCGAGATCCGTCACGGTCGGCGCGGGCGGACGCTCCGTGGTCTCCTCGACCGTCATGCTCCACTCGCCGAACACCCGCTCCAGAGGCGGGCCGGCATACGCCCGCCCCCCCCCGGAACGGGCCCGCCGGGGGGGGAGGGTGGGCGGCGCGGTCGGGACTGAGCG
>JAPOON010000012.1 GCA_026713405.1 Gammaproteobacteria bacterium | reverse complement strand
GTGGAAGGCGCCACCGCCGAACACCCCCTGGTCGAGGTGGTCGAGGAAGCTGCCGGCCGAGGCGGGTGCAGCCTCGGGATAAACGGCCAGTTCGATGTCGCCCGCATCGGTTTCCAGCGTGACCCGCACCGCCGGACCCCATTTGTTCGCGGATGCATCTTGCACCTGCGGCGCTTCGGGCTGGGCCATGGTGGCCATCTGAAAGGCCTTAACCGAATCCATCAGATAGTCGGAGGACGACTTGGCGCTGAAGCCCGGCGGCGGTTCCGTTCCGGCTAGATGGCGCACGAAATAGTCCCACCTGCGTACCATCCCGTAGCCGGGCAGTGCGTGGGCCGCCTGGGGCATCAGCACGAGGTCGAAAGTCTTGTTGGCGTCCATCAGCGCCTGGGTAAGCTGGAACAGGCCGCCCGGGTGTACGCCGTAGTCCAGCAGGCCGTGAATGAACAGCAGTTTGCCCTTGAGGTTCTCCGCATGCGTGACGTTCGCTTGTTCGAGGTAGTTGTCGCCTGATGGCAGGCCCTGGTAGCGCTCCCCCCAGCTATGCCAGAACAGCCGCTGGTCGTGGTTTCCGGCGATGGATACGCCCACCTTGAAGAACTCGGGGAATTTCAGCATCCCGCGGGCTGCCATGTAACCGCCGCCGGAAACGCCGGTAATGCCGACGCGCTCCAGGTCCAGGTATGGAAACCGCTCGGCAAGCTGCCTGATAGCGGCGATGTGGTCTTCCAGGTTGCTCGCGGTCTGCAGCCGGCCGTAGGACGCCTCGTGAAAGGCGCGTGAGCGTTCCGTGGTACCGCGTCCGTCCAGGATGACCACAACGAACCCCAGTTCGGCCAAGGACGCGGCCGCGTCGAGGCTCAGGGAACCGATGGAACCGAATCCCGACTTGGGAACATTGCTCACCTGGGGCCCTCCGTAGACGTAATCGATCACCGGCCAGGATTTCTGGTCATCGAAGTCGCGCGGCTTGAGCATCAGGCCGTGAATCTGCGTTTCGCCATCGGCGCCGGTAACGGAGAAGGGTTCCGGCCAACGCTGCCCGTCGGGCAGGGCATTGGGCGTTCCCTCTTCGAGGAGCATGCGTTCCTCTCCGTCCGCCGTCATGACCGCGGTAACGTTGGGTCTGTCCGGGCGTTGACGGGTCTCGACATAGAAGGCGGCTCCGGGAGACAGTCCGGAAACCCGGGCTGGGTCCTCACCCTTCAGGCTGAGCATCAGCAGCGAAAAATCGCCCGGCGAGAGTACGAGGCGGTCGTCGTCGCCGGAACTCAGCAGGGTGAGCCGGGCCGTGTCCAGGTTGACGCGGGCGATTTCACGGAAGTAGGGATTGGCATCGGGCCTGCGCCCGCCGATGCTCAGGAAGAGTTCGCGGCCGTCGCGGTCCACTCCGAGTACATCTCTCACCAGCCAGTCGCCCGCTGTCAGGGCGCGCTTTTCCTTGCCCGTGCGGGCATCGTGCAGATACAGGTGCCCCCAGCCCGACTTTTCCGAGTACCAGATAAACTCGCCGCTCTCGGGCAGGGGCACGATGAAGGTC
>JAPOON010000011.1 GCA_026713405.1 Gammaproteobacteria bacterium | reverse complement strand
TGCCGACCACCTCTCCAGCAACCGGGGCGCGCACTTCCAGGCGGTTCAAACGCTCCCGCACGCCGGTCAGTTGCTCTCGTACCTGGTTTTCGCGCGCTTGAACCTCGCGTGCCCGCCCTTCGGCTTCTTCGATACGCTGGGTACCGATCTGCAAAATCTGTATCTCGGTTTCCGCGATCCGGCCGCGGGCCTCGGCAATGCGTGCTTCTATATCACCCGCGTGACCGTCAAGCTGCGCCGCCTGGCGTTCCAGGGCCAGCAACTCGGGGAGATCGGTCAGACCCCGTTCGGAAAGCGAACGTTGGGCGTCGAGTTCCTGGAGGATGAAGCCGCGCTGCCGGCTGGTTGCTTCCCGTTGGGCCTCGAGTCCCGCAATCTGTTTGTGTATCTGTCCCATACGCTCCCGCAGCCGCGCCACCTGTCCGGAGCGCGACGTACGCCGTGCCTCGAACAGACGCTGCTGGCCGTCAAGGATGGCCCGCCCCGTTGGGTCATGCTTGGCAAGCGCGGCAATTTCTTCGTGCCAGGCTATCCCGTCCATGTCCGGAAACTCCGCTTCCAAACGGTTGCGGCGCGCCATCAGGTCCACCTGTTCCCCATGGAGCAGGGCTTCTTCGGAACGCAACAACGTATCGTCAAAGCGAATCAGCACGTCTCCGCCTTCCACCCGGTCGCCATCGCGCGCCAAAATTTCTCCCACCGTGCCGCCGTCGATGTGCTCCACGACCTGGTCGCGGGTCTCCACCTCGACTTGGCCAACAGCAATGACCGCGCCCGAGAGAGTAGCCTGTGTCCCCCAGCCCACCAGCCCGGCCGCCAGTATCAAAAGGCCCAGAAAGCCCAGGAGTAACGGCCGGCGCGCCAGCAAGATTTGATCCGCTGGCGCCGATGCCGAACCCGCCTTCAAACCGGCTCTCCGCTTTCGGAACTGTTGCTGGCTTCGGCGCCAGGCCGAGGCGGCGGGCCCGTCACTCGGCGCACCCGGGGCATGGGTGCTTCCGGCTCCCAGCCGGGAGGGGGGCCCGAAGCCCGCACCGGCACGGCGCCGGATGGCCTGACTGTCGCCGGTCGGTCGTCCGCGGGTTCGGACGGACGGAGTTGACCGTTTTCCATCACGTAGACTCTGTCGCAGACAGCGAAGACACCTGGGCGATGAGCCACGATTACGGCGGCCCCGCCCCTCGCCTTCAACGCCTCTACTACCCGGTTCAGGGCGTCGGCGCCGGCTGCATCGAGATGGGCGTCCGGCTCATCCAGGAGCACCACCACCGGCTCATCGTACAGCGCCCGTGCCAGGGCAATGCGTTGGCGTTGGCCCCCTGACAAGGCGGCGCCCCCGGCTGCCACCTGAAAGTCATAACCACCCGGAAGGCTGAGGACCATCTCGTGAGCTCCGGCACGCTTGGCCGCCTCGACGACGAGAGAAGCGATGGGTTCGGGTTGGAGGCGAGCAATGTTCTCTGCCACGGTGCCTTCAAACAGCACCACGTCTTGCGGGAGCCAGCCAACCAGACCCGCCAAAGCCGCCTCGTCGTACTGGTCCAGCGCGGCGCCTCCCAGCGCCACCTTACCGGCGGACGGCGGCCACACCCCGGCCAGCGCCCTGAGCAAACACGATTTGCCCGATGCCGACGGACCCACAATGGCGACTGCCTCGCCCGGTTCGACCTGCAGGGACACATCATTCACCGTGGGCCTCGGCGCCCCGGGGGGAATTACGCCCAGCCCTTCAGCTTGCAGCAGACCTTGAGGGTCCGGAAGAG
>JAPOON010000010.1 GCA_026713405.1 Gammaproteobacteria bacterium | reverse complement strand
TCCCCGCGCTTTTCCATGCGGTCGAGGTAACGGCCCAGATAGGTCATCTCCGTGTCCTGGCCTTCTTCAACCGCCAGGTAGTGATAGGCGGTCACGTAGGTTTCCACCCTCGCCTCGTCTCCCCGCAGGTCGATGGCAACATTGGTGATGGTGTGCTGGGTTGCCGCGTAGCGTTTGATGCCCGCGGGGAGAGATTCGCAGAATTCATGCGCTGCCCCATTGAAGCCCCCGTAGGCTACCGTGGCATCGGGCCAGTAGGCCGACTTCAGGGTCGCCTCCTCTGCCCTGTCCACACCGCGGCTGTGCTTCGCCAGCACGTCCTGGATCGCCAGGCGATCCGCCTGTTCCTCGAGTGTCGGTACCTTTCCCGTTTCCATGTCTGCTCCCTGATCCGGTTTTCTCAATAGTATTGCCCCGGCCCCGCAATGACCATTTGCCGGTGATGTTAGTTTGGCAAGGGCCACAACGCGACAGTAGCGTGCACCGAGAGTTCCCGGAGGGCGCGCTGCGACTCAGAGGTTGGGTCGGGCGTCGCCCCGGATTTCGTAGAGTTCGATGATGTTGCCGAACGGGTCCTTGCCGTAGATCGCCGCGATTTCCCCGAAATCCACCACGGGGCCGACAAACTCCATGCCCCCTTCGCTCAGACGGTCGTATTCGTCCTGAATGCCTTCGACCTGCAGACAGAAATGCGGGTAGCCGTAGTCACAGGGCCGTTGCCGGTGATCGGCGGGTTCCGGGTTGGAATACTGCCAGAGTTCGATGAAGGCATTGGGCGCCTTCAGCATCGCCATTTTCGCCGCGGTATCGTCGAGGCCGACGGCCCGGTCGGCAAAGCGGTTGTTGCGGTCCCAGTCCGTTCTCTCGACCACCTCGAAGCCGAGCATGTCGCGGTAGAATGCCAGCCCCTGTTCGAAATCCGGTACGCCGACGGCGACGTGGTGAATGCCTACGATCATGTTGGTACCTCGCGTTGGCGCAATGGGATCAGTGAAGCACGGAGACGACGCCGAAACCAGCCATTCGCCGACCGGCGAAATCGGTTGGAGCGATGCCGCCACCGAAATGAGCGAGATGCACGAGTCGGGCAATACCGGGGACGAACCCATCGACCTGATCTGGGTGAGCCTGAAGCCCGGATGCATGGCCGAACCCGGGGATGGGCAGCCAGCGCAGCAGGATGCGCCGGACGCGCCTCAGTCATCCCTCTGATCCGCTTCCGCCAGGCTCGCCGCATAAGGCTTGCGCGCAAGCTGCAGCAGCACGATGCCGATCAGGCCGAAGATGGCCGTAACGGTGACCAGGGAGTAGCGCACGCCCTCCTGTTCCGGAAAAACGTACTGGTTGAAGGCCCCGGTTATCGGCGGGCCGACCATCATGCCGATCGACACTACAAACAGATAAACGGCCGCCACCTGGGCACGCAGGTTCGGCGGCGTGATCACCGGCAGCGCGCCCGAGGCAATGCCGAACGGCGAGTTGATGGCCATCATGGCCGGCACGTAGAGCACGAACGCCCAGAACGCGCTCGGGGCGGCCTGCACCAGCAGGATGACAACGACCGCACAAGCCCCGCCGATCATGCCGGCCAGCACATTGGCGTCTTTGTGCCCCCGATCGCTCAGCCGGCGCGCCAGCACGGCCACCGCGAGCGGGCCGAGCGGGCCTGCCACCAGGAATATCCAGCCGAATATCTGGGACGCTTCCGCTGCGTCGTATCCGTAAACGCGCACGAAGAACGAAACGGTCCAGAAGACGAACGCATATCCGGCAAGCACCAGTGACAGGTTGCCGAAATGATGCAGCGTCAGGGTTCTTGCGTGGTGCCGGTAAAAGGCGAACAGCTCGCTTAAGCCCTCGCCCGTCGACGCCGGCCCCGCGCGGCGCACGGGTTCCCGTATCACCAGGAAAAGGAATGCCAGCAGGAGCCCGGGCGCGCCCAGGTAGACGAACGTCTGTTGCCACGGACGCAGTTCGCCGAAATAGGGCAGCACCAGCGGTTGCGCATCCTGCACCACCCCCAGCACGTAGCCGCCGATGATGAAGGCGATGCCCGATCCCATGATGGGGCCGGTCTGAAAGACGGAGAGCGCCAGCGGCACCTGCTGCCGGGGGAAGTAATCGCCGATCAGCGAAGTGGTCGCGGGCGTCAGCGTCGCCTCCCCCACGCCGACCCCGACTCTGGCGAGCAGGATGTTCCAGAACGTGCGCGTCAGGCCACAGGCCATGGTCATCAGCGACCAGAAGAAGATGCCCGCGGCTATGATGATCTTGCGGCTCTTGCGGTCTGCGAGCCAGGCGATCGGCAGCGCCGCTATCGCGTAGAAGACGGCGAATACGCCGTACAGCCAGCCGATCTGGGCATCGCCGACGCCCAGGTCCTCTTTCATGGGATCGACGACAATGGCGACCACCTGCCGGTCCACATAAGCGACCAGCGCCGCCACGATCAGTACGGCGACGACGAACCAGGCGTAGGCCCGGTTCGGATAGGGCGGGTTGTGCGGGGCTGCGTCGGACACCGAAAAGCGAACCGGCTCAGGCAATCACACCAGTTCGCTTTTCCGGCACCTGCCGGTTACATCGTTACCATCAGCTCGAAAGCGTAGGTGCGCGGTGCGCCCCAGCCCTGGAAGCCGGTGTTGGGGCCGCCCAGGAACAGGGCCTGTTCCCGCCACTCCTCGTCGGTGAGGTTCTTGCCGAACACGGAGGCCGAGACGATGGTGCCGCTGTCCAGCGTCCATTCGTAGGACACCCGGGCATCGACGCCGTCGTAACCGCCTTCGAAGAGCCGCTGGTCCGCGCCGCCGCCGGTGTTCACCAGCAGGAAGTCGCCCACCGTCTTCCAGCCCACGTTGGCGGAGAAGCGGCCCTGGCCCACCTGGCGGTCGAACGCCAGGGTGACGGCCAGGTTCCAGTCCGGCTGGCGGGAGTCGCTGTTGCCGCCGAGCGTGCGCAATGTACCCGGCGGGTCGGTGACGCCCGGCACGCCGGTGGCGCAGCCGTCGAGGATGAAGCAGTCCATCGTGAATTCCTGGTTCTTGACGTCCAGGAATCCGCCGGTAACGGCCAGCGTGAAGTCTTCGCCGAGCAGCCATTGGGCTTCGCCTTCCAGCCCGGAATACTCCGACGTGCCGCCGTTGTTGATGATCGTGGTGGTACCCGGTATGGACCCCGGAGGCAGGGGAATGATGGAACTGAACTGGGAACCGCTCCGTTCCAGGTAGAAATAGGCAACGTTCACCCTGAGTCGCCGGTCGAGAAACTCGTTCTTCAGCCCGACTTCGATCTGGAACGCGTCTTCCGGCTGAAAGGGCGCTTCCGATGCACTGCGCGCGGAGCGAATGCTGAAACCGCCGCTGCGAAATCCCTCGGAATAGGCGACATAGGCTCGGTTGTTCTCGGTGATCGCCCAGTTGGCGGAGGCCTGGATGATCACGTCATCCCAGGAGTCGCTGCCTTCGTATGCTGCGCCCATGCGCTCCGGCCTGCCGGTAAAGTCGAATTCGTTGATGACCGAACCGGTATCGAAGGTGCCGTCCGTATAGTCGACATACGAGTTGAAGGCTTCCTTCTCCTCGTCGATATAGCGCGCGCCGAAGTTGATCTCGATGTCGTCTGTCGGCCGCCAGGTCAGGGAGCCGAATACGGCCACCGACTGCACGTCTTCCCCGGCACGCTGAATGCTGCGCGCATTGGGAAACTGGCAGAAGACATCGCCAATCCCGGGATTGGCCCGAAAGCCCACCACGGCACAGGGCAGGCCCGGTGGCAGGCCGATTACCGCCGCCGGTAACTGGAGGACGTTGTTGGTGTTCTGCTGGAAGTTCAATTCCGAGTCGAAGTAATACACGCCGGCCATGAAATCCACCGTATCCGTAAAGTTGCCGGACAGGCGCACCTCCTGAGTGAATACCTCGTATTCCTGGTCCCGCAGCGTATGCAGTTGCGCAAAGGGAATGGCGGCCCCGTTTATCGCCGCACCATCGAAATCCTGGTTGACGAGGTCGTGGCCGTCATGCCAGCCGGTGATGGCGTTCAGCGTCAGTCGGTCGCTCAGGTCCCACGCCACCCGGAGCCCGATCTGGTCGACGTCGTACTTGACCGGCTCTTTCTTGTCCGCCAGGTTCTCGAACGGGTCGTCGCCGTTGAAGCGCGGGTCCTGGGGCGGAATCAGGCCCCGGTCGCGAATTCGGTCGTAGGTGAGGATGGCATCGACGCTGTCCGACGGGGCCCAGCGCAGGGCCACGGTCTGGTTGCTGATGTCGACGTCGCCGGCCGTGTCGTCGAGCGTGATGTTGTGGTAGAAGCCGTCGCGCTTGCGGCTGATCGCCCCCACCTTGAGCGCGAGTTGGTCGTCCGCCAGCGGCACGTTGATGCGCGCCTTGACGATCCGGGAATCGAAATTGCCGACCTCGGCCGCGGCCTTCAGCCCGAATTCGTTGAACTGCGGCCGTACCCGGTTGACCACGATGTTGCCGGCGATGGTGTTCTTGCCAAACAGCACGCCTTGCGGCCCGCGGTTGATCTCGATGCTCTCCACATCGAAGACATCGATCAACTGGCCCGTGGACGACCCCATCTGGATGCCGTCGACGATCACGCCCACCTGCGGGCTCTGGGTTTTCTCGATGTCGGCGTAACCGATGCCGCGGATGTAGATCGCGCTGGCGCTCGGCCCCGCGGTGTTCATGCCGATGTAGACGTTCGGGGCAAGCCCGTCGAAGTCGCGCAGCGTCTGCGGCTTCAGCCGCTCGATCTGCTCGCCGGAAAAGGCCGTGACCGACAGCGGCACGTCCTGCTGGGACTCCTGGCGCCGCCTGGAGGTGACCACGATTTCCTCGATGAAACCGGATTCGTCGGTTTCCGCACCGACGGCAACGTTGGTGGCGGTTCCCGCGCCAGCCGTGAGCGCCAGCAGGCCGCACGCCGCCGGCAGGCTCAGTTTTCGTAGATTATTTTGCAGAAACTGCATAACAGCATGTCCCCCTCGTCAGCCCGGCTGACGCCATTTGATCAGGATCGATTGGATTCTGGACGGCCGGTCGAAATTCTCCTATTTCGAAAAACCGGCACGGCCGACTCTTTTAGTGGAAGCAACTGTTCATGTCAACGACACAGGCACGATTTGTGTGCGTACGCGCCAAAACCGGGCGAGTGGGCAGCAGGCACCGGTCGTTGAGCGGTCTTCAGGTACGCGCCCAATAAGGCGCCCGCAACTTGCGCTTGTTGATCTTGCCCATGGTGTTGCGCCCCAGATCCGCCACCCAGTCGAAGGTGCGGGGACATTTGTAGTGGGACAGGCGCTCTCGACACCAGGCGATCACCTGCTCGCCCGACGGCAAGTCGGCGGACGGCAGGTCGCCAGATTCCCGCGGGATGGCCAGGGCTTTCAGTTCCTCGCCCATCTCCGGGTGCGGCACCCCGATGCAGGCCACGTCCAGCACCGCCGGATGATCGATCAGCACCTGCTCCGCTTCCGCCGGGTAGATGTTCACGCCACCGGAGACAACCATGTCGCTGAAGCGATCGGTGATGAACACGAAGCCCTCTTCGTTCATGTAGCCGATTTCGCCCAGGGTAAACACCCCGGGCGCGATGTGCGCGGCGGCCGACTTTTCCGGATCGTTATGGTAGATCACGCCGCGGCCCGTCGTGTCCTTGAAGAACAGGCGCCCTTCGGTATCCGGTGGGAGAGGGTTGTTGTCGTCGTCCAGTATCATCGCCTCGAACGGCGGGATCGCCCGGCCCACCGAGCCCGGGTATTTCAGCCACTCGTCCGAGTCGATCGCGCAGGTCGTACCCACTTCGCTCGCCCCGTAGGCATCGAAGAACACCGGGCCCCACCACTCGATCATGGCCCGCTTGACGTCCACCGGGCACTTGGCGCCCGTGTGCCCGATACGCTTCAGCGAGCTTACGTCGTAGCGGGCGCGAACCTCTTCCGGCAGTGCCAGCAGGCGCACGAAATGGGTGGGAACCATGACGCTGTTGCCGATTCCATGTTCCTCGATGGCCTTGAGCGTCTTTTCCGCATCGAAACGCCCGAGGATGACCGCGGGCACGCCGGCGGCGAGCATCCGGGAACCGGACAGCGGCCCGGTGTGGTACATGGGGCCGACCACCAGGTGTGGCCCGAAGTCGGCCATGGGATTTGCCGCGAGCCTGGCCAGGTGCTCCGCCACGGTCGCGCCCCCGGCAAACATGGTGGGGGGCAGTTCGGTGCCTTTCGGGCGGCCGGGGGTACCGGAGGGGTAGAGGAGGTTCGGTAAAGGACGAAGATCGCCTGGCGGCTCGCCGCCTGACTGCGCGGCCAGCCAGTCGCTCCAGGGGGTGAAATCGCCGTCGCAATCCCAGCCGATGACGGTGTGGACCTGGCTCGCGGCAGCCGCCTCGATACCGCGCTCGGCGGTCTGCGGCCCGACGAACAGCACCCGCGCGCCCGAGTCCTCGAGGATGTAGGCGGCTTCCGCCGCGGTCAGGTGAAAGTTCACCGGCACCACCGAAGCCCCCCCGATCAGGCCGCCCAGGTTGGCAATCGCCGTCTCCACCGCATTTTCAGCGAACACGGCGATCCGCCGATCCGGCCCGAGGTCGAGGGAA
Source organism: Gammaproteobacteria bacterium (assembly GCA_026713405.1). The sequence continues at coordinate 505 of JAPOON010000010.1, read as the reverse complement.
TTGAGCCCGTTCGCGATGCGATTGAGCACATCGTCGAGCTCCGCCCAATCAAGCGCCCTGACCTCGTCCCGAACCGCAATCTCGTCCGGCCGCTCGGCCGCCAGGGCTTTTGCAAAAGTAGTCACAGTGCCGTCCTTCCGATATAAAGGCGCCAATATATTCGAAAATCTTCCTGGAGGGACCCTTGAGCAACCCGATTACCGATGAAGTGCTGCTCGACATGCACCGACGCATGGTGCGCATCCGCATTTTCGAGGAAACCGCGGGCAAGATGATGGAAAACGGCAAGATTCCCGGCGCCCTGCACCTGTATGTGGGCGAGGAAGCCGTCGCCTGCGGCATCATGGTGCACCTGTCGGATCAGGACTACATCACCAGCACGCACCGGGGCCACGGCCATCTCATCGCCAAGGGCGGCGAGCTCAAGTACATGTTTGCCGAGCTCTTCGGCAAGGCCACCGGCTACTGCAAAGGCAAGGGCGGCAGCATGCACGTCTCGAACCTG
>JAPOON010000009.1 GCA_026713405.1 Gammaproteobacteria bacterium | reverse complement strand
GTGAACGGCTTGACCGTCGAACCCGGCTCGTAGACATCGGTCACCGCCCGGTTGCGCATTCCCGCAAGGCCGCCGCCGAGCGGCCCGTTGGGGTTGTAGGACGGCTGGTTGACGAGCGCCAGGATCTCGCCGGTCCCCACATCCAGTATCACCAGGGAACCCGACCTGGCGCCGTGTCCGGCCACCGCATTTTTCAGTTCCCGGTACGCGGCATACTGCAGCCGCAGGTCGATGCTGAGCGCAAGGTCCTGCCCCATGCGCGGAGCCGACTGGAACTCCAGGTCGCGGATGATGTTCCCGAGCCTGTCCTTCAATACCAGCTTGCTGCCGTGTCTGCCGCGCAGCACCGGGTCGAAGGACAGTTCGACGCCTTCGAGGCCGATATCGTCGATATTCGTCATGCCGACGATATGAGCCGCGGTTTCCCCTGCCGGGTAGTAGCGCTGGTACTCCCGCTGGAACTCCAGGCCCTCGATGCGGAGCTCCCGTATCCGTTCGGCCGTCGTCCAGGGCACGCGGCGTTTCAGGTAGATGAACGACTTGTCGAGATTGTTCCCGATCAGCGCATCGAGCCGTTCCACGTCCATTCCCAGGTGCGGAGCCAGGCGCTGCAGGTCCGCCTTCTCCACCCGGTGCCTGGAAGGATCCGTCCACACGGCAACGACGGGCGTGCTGACCGCCAGGGGTTCCCCGTAGCGGTCGTAGATGACGCCGCGGTAGGACGGAATGGTCTCGGCACGCAGCGAGCGCGCATCCCCCTCATCCTGCAGGAAGTCTTTCTCCAGGAAGGCAAGCCAGGCCACCCTGGATGCGACGGCGGCCGATCCGGCAAACAGGAGAGACAACAGGAAGTAGTGCCGCCAGGCTTTCAAGGCAATATGCGCTCCACATCGTTCGGAAACTGCATGTTCAGTTCCGCGGCTGCCACGCGCTCGACGTGGTGATAGGCCGCCAGCGCCCCCCGCTCGATGAGCAGGCGGCTGTGTTCGGCGAGGAGAAGGTCCTGGTAGTTGCGCGTTTCCTCCAGCTTGCCGTGCGTCTCCCTGAGCTGATGGGTGGCCATCACCACCTGCAGAGCCGAGACCACGGCTGCCAGAAAGAGCGCCGCCGTCAGCCCCAATCGCTTGCCGGTGGCGCGCCGGGCCTTTGCAGAGCCCCGCCCCGGTCGCACGGACTTCGGCTGCCGGGGCCTCTTGGCACGCTTCATCGTCCGCACCTCGAAAGATCCAGCCGACTCCCTGCCCGGAACCCCGACGCCCCTTGCCCGCGGCAGCGTATGCCGGTCATGCGGCCCGCTCCAGTACCCGCAACACGGCACTGCGCGCCCGCGGATTGCGCGCAATCTCCGCCCGCCCGGCCCGTACCGGTCCCGCGACGATGCGGGCGTCGATGCGCAGATCGCGCTTGCGCACCGGTATTTCCCGCGGCAGCCGGGGGGGAGAGCTGCGCGCCCGGAAATAGCGCTTGACGATCCGGTCTTCCAGCGAGTGAAAGCTGATCACCGCCAGGCGGCCGCCCACGGCGAGGCGGGCGAACACGCCTTCCAGGCCCCGCTTCAGTTCGTCGAGTTCCTGATTGATGAAGATGCGAATTGCCTGGAACACGCGGGTGGCTTCGTGGGTGCGCCGGCGTGGCTCCGGCCGCGCCGCGGCAACAGCCCGCGCGAGTTGCATGGTGGTCGAAAGCGGGCGCGCGGCCAGAATGGCGCGGCTGATGCGCCGCGCGTGCCGCTCTTCGCCGTAGTCCCGCAGCACCCGGGTCAGGTCATCCACTCCGGTTTCGTTCAGCCAGCCGGCTGCGGTGAGCGCCTGGCGGCGGTCCATGCGCATGTCCAGCGGCCCGTCCGCCTGGAAGCTGAAGCCCCGTTCCGGCTGATCGAGTTGCGCCGACGAGACGCCAAGATCCATGATCGCACCCTGCAGACTGTCGAAACCGGCTTCGGCCAGCATGCTCTCGATGTCGCCGAAACTCCCTTGCAAGGGAATGACGCGGTTGTCCTCCACCGCCAGCGATTCGGCGCAGGCAATGGCTTCTCCATCCCGGTCCACCACCAGCAGCCGGCTCGACGTATCCAGCCGGGCGAGCAGCCGGCGGCTGTGCCCGCCCCGGCCGAAGGTGGCGTCGAGATAGTCGCCGCGCCGCCGTTCGGGCGTGATGAAGTCCACGGTTTCTCGGCACAGCACCGGTTCGTGTTTCATACCGACAGCCCGGTGATCCCGTCGCCCTCGGCAAGCAGCGCGCCGTTCTCTTCCGAGGTGTATTCGTCCACCCGGGTTCGCCAGGTGTCCTGTGCCCAGATCTCGATCTTGTTGCCCTGCCCGACCAGCACGAGGCTCTTCTCCAGCCCGCCCTGGTCGCGCAACGGCGCCGGCAGCAGAATGCGGCCGTTGGCATCGAGTTCGAGGTCGGTGGCGTGCCCGATCAATATGCGCTGCAGCCAGCGGTTCTCGGGCCGGATGTTCGGCAGCGCATCGAGTTTCTGCTGCACGGTCTCCCACTCCGGAAGGGGATAGAGCAACAGGCACTTCTCGCGCATGTCGACGGTAACCACCACCTTGCCCCCTGCAACGACCAGCAGCCGCTCGCGGAAACGTGCAGGCATGGACATGCGTCCCTTGGCATCGAGTTTGGCGCTGGAGATCCCGCGAAACACCGTCATCCGCCAGGTGGCCTGGTAACCCACTTTTTCCCACAAAACTCCATAAAGCGACACTATATGCGCCAATGCGCAGTGTCAAGGCAAGAAAAGTGAATTAACTCGCGGATTTACAAGGATTTTCCGACGCTGTTCCCAGGGACGGACCGGCCCCATTCTGTATAGAAAATATCGGCTAGACAGTTATATCTAGAATCTACTTTAAAAAAAGCCGGTTCCGTACAAGGGAAAAGTAGAGCTGGCCGATAAGCCGGGTTCTGTCACCGGAGCGCCGGGAGCATTGCCCCGCCGCAATCCGGCGTGCAGCCATTCATCTAGGGTCTCCGTCGCCGAAGACCTCCAGCGGCCTACCCGAATCCGGCGCGGACCACGCCAGCGGATTCCTATTTGGCCTTGCTCCGGGCGGGGTTTGCCTAGCCACCC
>JAPOON010000008.1 GCA_026713405.1 Gammaproteobacteria bacterium | reverse complement strand
CCGCGTAGCTGATAACGTCGGGCGGAAAACGGTGGCGCTTGTAGATGTTCATGCCTGAAGTATCTGTTCACCTCGATTAACTTGGCAATACCCACAAAGGAGAGGTGCTCGAGGCTCTTGTCACGAAACGGCGAGGTTGCCGGGCGGAGCAGTCAGAGTAATCGGGCACGGGCAGGGCTAGGGGTCATCGTCGCGATCATCGTCATACTCTGACAACGAAATCGTGTACGTTCCCGTTTCGTCACGGTTGCCACCCGCAACCACGAAGTACGTCCCGGACTCTTCAGGCGTCACCACCCCGACGGCATCGCGCCCCGCGTCGACGTTGTTGTTCGTGTTCAGGAGGTGGAGCCTTCCGTTGGCATCATGCAGCAGGCCGGACAACTCGGGGTCCGCCAAAGAGCCGCCCTCAGTCGACGCGCCTGCCAGGTCGACGCGGTAGCTGACCCCGGCCTCCAGGTCCATCGCGAACCAGTCTTCGTCGCCGGGCTCCTCGATCTCGCCATTCGCTGAACCTTCCACGGCAATGGCGCCGACGGAGGTCGCGTTGTCCGGGTAGTCGTCCTGATAAGGCGCAACGGAAAGCGTGTAGCTTCCCGTCTCGTCGCGGCTGCCACCGGCAACGACGAAGTACGTCCCGGACTCCTCGGGCGTCACCACCGCGACGGCGTCGCGCCCCGCGCCGACGTTGTTATTCGTGTTCAGGAGATAGAGCCTTCCGTTGGCATCATGCAGCAGGCCGGACAACTCGGGGTCCGCCAAAGAGCCGCCCTCAGTCGACGCGCCCGCCAGGTCGACGCGGTAGCTGACCCCGGCTTCCAGGTCTACTGCAAACCAGTCCGCGTCCCGAGGCTCCTCGATCTCGCCTCGGACCGATGTTCCGATGATGGCGACGCAAGTGGTCATAGCATCAGCTGCGCAATCATCATCAGGGCGTCTGCGATCATCGCGGCTGACGGACACCTTGTAGGTTCCGGTCAGGTCCCGGTAGCCGGCGACGGCAACGTAGTGCGTACCATCGGACCTCGCAGTCAGAAATCCGACAGCGTTCCTGCCCTCACCGCCATCGTCGTCAATAGCCACACCACTGATGTAGCGTCCCCCCGACCCATAGACGCCTTCCAGATCCGGATCCTCCAGAGTCCCGGATCCAGTGGCCGCGCCCTCCACGTCGATCCGGTACGCGATCCCGGCCGCGAGATCGACCGCGAACCAGTCTTCGTCACCGGGCTCCTCTATCTCGCCGGTTGCCGACCCGCCGACTACCAGTTCCCCGTCGGTCGGGACGCGACCTCTAACCTCGGCAGCCAGCAGATCCAGGAACCGATTCAACGACGCGTATTCCTCTGTCCCCTCCTGTACTTGAACACCGCCTTCATGATCCACGCCGCGAACCTTGCCTAGCACTGTCGCCACGCCACCGTCCGTCTGTGACAGGAACCGTTCGAATGCGCCTCGGTTCTCAACAAGGTGCCCCTCGACCGTCTCATCAACGAACACCAGGCGCGTGTCTTGCGCCTCGCTCCCATCGACATGGCAGGCAACGCACTTTGCTTGCACCACGCCCGATACCTGTGCCATGAACGCTTCCTGGGCCGATTCCGGGGGACCCGCGTCCCGACCGGGAGCGGTCGACAGATTCGTCAGGTGCCCCGTTGCATTCGACAGTAGGCTCATCACTGACACGGGATGATCCGAGGTCACGGTCAGTTGCCACTTGCCCGCGCCATCGCCCAACGCGCCGTCGAATCCGTCACCACCGGACTCGAGTTCGCTCGCAGCAAGTGTCGTGGCGGTCCCCGGCAGCACTCTCATCACGATGCTACCGGTCGAGCTCCTTCCGGTGTCGTCGACGCCCTTCAGGGTCACCGTGGTTTCCCTCGAACCGGAATTGATCACGCGCAACAGGCTCTGCCTATCCGCGTTGCTTCCCGGGTTGAACGTCGGGATCCGATGGCGCCTGCCAGAGTTCGGTGCCAAGTCATGCATCGCCGTCAGGAAACCGTCCGGCGTGCGCACGTAGGACAGCACGTCGATGTCGGCGTCGCTGGATATGGCTAGCCGCCAGTCGCCTTCACCCGCACCTGTGCTCCCGACGAGACCTTTCGCGGAGTTACCCGTTTCCAGATCACTGGAGTTGAAATGGACCGCCTCGTTCGCCCCGACGGTGAGGCTCACCGTTTCGTACGTCCGTTCCGTGTCGTCGGATGCAACGATCCGTATCGTCGCTTCCGCCTCGCCAGGATTGATTAGGCGCACGAATCCCTCCCGCCCCATAGAATCCGATGCCGCCGGGAATAGTGGTAGTAGGTGCATCCTGGCGTTCGTGCCTCGCGGCGCCGTAGATAGATTAGTCAGATGCCCGGTCGGATTCGACAGGAGACCCATGGTGGTCACCGGCGTGTCCGAATGGACGTCCAGCCGCCACTTGCCCACCCCATCGCCCAGAGATCCCGAAAGTCCGGGTGCGCTGCCCGACTCCAGTTCCTCCGCCGTGAAGCTCGGGGACGCCCCAGGCGGAACCGAAATCGCCACACCCGGACCCGGCGAACCCCCCCGGTCATCGACACCTTCAACAAGGACAGTCGCGACTTCGCCCTCCGGATTCACGACACGCAGGAGGCTCACCTGGTTGGCGTTTTCACCCGGGTTGAAGACTCGCGCCCGGTGTCGGCCCTCCACGACCGGTAGCGCGTCGTGCATGGCCGTCAGAAACCCGTCGGGCGTGCGGACGTATGCAAGCACCTCAATGTCAAGCGTACTCGCCAAGTCCAGTCGCCAGTCTCCCTGGCCCCGTCCCGTGCTTCCTGTCAGACCCTTGGCCGGGTTGCCCGCTTCCAGGTCGCGGGTATTGAAGTTGACAGTCGCTTTGTCACTGACCGCCAGCGTCAGCGGCCCATACGCCATGCCTTCATCATCGAATGCGTCAATCCTCACCTCGCCCCCGCTGTCGGCGTGGTTGATCACCCGCACGAAGCCGTCCCGCCCGAACTCGTTTCCGGATGCCGGCAGGAACGGGATGGAGCGGAGACGTGAGTCAACCGAGTTCTCACTCCGCTGAACGTGCGACGGCATCCGCCCCGAGGTAGTCGTCGCCGCTTCTCCGTCTCCAACCGCGGCCGAACCTGTGCCGCAGGCGATCATCCCCGCTCCGAACAGAAGTTGTGCGGCGAGAAACTTGTGGTGCTGCGATCCCCCCTCGCGGGCGACCACTCGCAATCTCGCTCCAATAGTTGATTCCATTGCGGGGTTCAGACGCTATACGAGCCGAAACCGTACCGGCTTCGTCACCCGCTGCCTAGTCGTCGAAACATCGAGCAGGCACTGTCAAGTTAACTGATTTCCTGGAGGTTCCATTGATCGACGAGCCACCTAAGTCGCTGATTTTAGGGGCGCTGTTAGAGAAAACCTGCTTGAGCCGGAGTGCCCGCTCTCGTAGTCTGCGAAGATGAATAGCAATCCGTTCCGATATTTCAAGACCTCGCCCGACGTCATACGCTTCGCGGTGTTGATGTATGTCCGCTATCCCCTGTCGTTGCGTCAGGTCGAAGACATCCTGTTTGACCGCGGCATAGACATCAGCCACGAGGCAATTCGGTAATGGTGGAACCGGTTCGGTCCAATGTTTGCCGGACAGATCAGGGAGTGGCGCGACCGCCGGGCAGCGCAAACGTTTCTGAAGCGCACGATGAAACGCTATGGTCGCCCGTGGTCAATCGTGACGGATCGGCTTCCGTCGTATCGGGCTGCAATGAATGTGGTCGGAAATCCGGGACGTCAGGAATGCGGGCGCTGGCTGAACAACCGAGCCGAGAACTCACAGCTTCCGTTTCGAATGCGGGAAGGAGCGACGGAGCGGTTACGGGACATCAAGACCATGCAAAGTTCACCTCAGTGCATTCTTCGCCCCACAACCAATTGAGCCACCAACGCAATCTCAACCGCCGCCACATCTTCGAACAGTACCGGACCGCCGCTTTGGTCGAGTGGCGTGAACTGGCAACCCAAGAATCGTTGAGGAGACGTTTCGCGGATTCAGTGCGGTTATTCTGACAACACCGTTAACGCAGCCTGGGCGCCGGTTGACGAGACAACGAAAGTGCCGAAAAAGCGCAAGTCGCGACCCAATCGCGCCGGCAGAGACGCACATGAAACCTGTGTGTGCTGGGCTGCAAGCCGTTCCGGAAGGAGGACATGCGACGGCAAAACGAGACTCACGGATCAGCGACGAGCGGCTTGACGATTTGTCAGGCGGCGCTGCCGGACCCGGATCGAGGAGCTCGAGCGCAAGGTGTCGGCCAACTCCTGATGAACCACGGGTGGCCGAAGCAAACGCGGTGCGCGGCAGCCGAGCGCAACGCCGGATCGACATCGATGGAAATGCGCCAACAGACTCCCGCTTTTTTCTGGAGAAGTCCGTATTTTTCAATCGTCCAACCCTGCAGTTTTCGATTGGCATCGACAGGAGAGTCTCTGCCACACTGTGCGCTGCACCGCCACCTTGGCGTTCACATCGATGGCTCCAGTGCCAGATAGGACAAATAAGCCGACACACCGTCAGCGACATCGACTCCGTCGCGCGATCGTCACCATCGGCCTGGCGGTTGTCGTGTCCCCCGCCACCGGTCCTTTGGTCGCGGGCGCCAAAGCCGCCGAGGCGCACAAAGCCCCCGCCGCCGCATGGCCTTCTTCCGTGCAAACGACTCCGTATTTCCCGGCGGCGAACCACCGGCTCCAGGGATTCGTCCGAATCGTCAACCACACCGCGAACGCGGGCGAAATACGCATCGATGCTTTCGACGACGACGGTCGGCGTCACGGCCCGGTGACGCTGAAGATTGACGGTCGCCAGACCGTGCACTTCAACTCGAACGATCTGGAAAACGGGAACACAGCCAAGGGACTGTCAGGGAGCACGGGGGCAGGACACGGTAGCTGGCGGCTCACGTTCGAGTCGGCACTGGACATCGAGGTGCTTTCGTACGTCCGCACCGAGGACGGTTTTCTGACTTCGATGCACGACCTGGCGCCGGCTGCACGCGGCCGGCACCGGATCGCCACCTTCAATCCCGGAAGCAATTTGGACCAGCGAAGCCTGCTGCGCCTCGTCAACGCCAGTGAGGAAGCCGCCGACGTGACGATCCGGGGTATAGACGACCGTGGCGCCTCGCCAGGCAGACCGGTCGAGGTGATCGTGCCGGCGCGGTCATCGACATCCCTGTCGGCCGAGGAACTCGAGGTTGGCGGCGACCGGTTCACGGGTGCGCTGGGCAACGGCTCCGGCAAGTGGCAACTGCTGGTGGACTCCGGCTCGCCCATCGCAGCGCTCGGCCTGCTGTCGAGCCCGACAGGCCACTTGACGAACCTGTCGAGTGCGCCGGGCCGCGACCACACGCCTCCCCGACTGGTTTCACCCGGTGCCATCGCGATGGAGTGGGGAACCTGGGCAGGCGATGTGACCCACGACACCCTCGGTTTCCAATACGCGGGGGACATCGACGACGACGGCGACGACGACCTTGTCATCACCAGCTACTCCGCCGACCCACAGCGCCCTGGGGCAGGCGTCATCCTGCTCAACAACGGCGACTTCTCCTTTTCGGTGGCGGGCGGTGACCGCCCGGGGGGCGTCCATCCCGGGGAAGTGCTCGTGGCGGACTTCAACGGCGACGGCAGGAACGATTTGTTCATCGCCGACGTCGGTTTCGATGCGCCTCCGTTCCCGGGCTGGCACAACCAGTTGCTGCTCTGGACGGAGGACGGTTACGTCGATGCGACCGAGCGAATGCCGGCGGACCCGACCGGGTTCACTCACAACGCGGCAGCGGGCGACATAGACGGGGACGGGGACGTCGACATCCTTGTAGCGAACGCTTTCGGGGAGTGGATATCCGGCCCGTACTTCCTCCTCAACGACGGCCAGGCCAATTTCGTCGCCGACACGAAGCGCCTGCCCGATGTCATGGAGACGGACTTCAGGCCGTGGGCGGTGGACCTCCTCGACCTCGACCGCGACGGGCACGAGGACCTGATCGCCGGCGCAACCGCCGACGACCCCGAGGGCCGATCCTTCGTTTATTGGGGATCGGACGACGGGACGTTCCACGACGACGTCGCGACCGTGCTGCCCAAACCGGGCTTCTTCGCGGACTACGGCGACGCCGACGTCATCACCATTGGCGTCCACGATTGCAACGGGGACGGCCTGCCGGACCTTCTGTTCGCCGGCTACGACACCGAAACCTTTACCAAGCGCGGCGTTCAGCTGCTCGTCAACGCCGGTAGGCGGGCGTTCTTCGATGAGACGCGATATCGCCTCGGGGACAGCGCTTCATCGCCCACGGAGTGGTGGCTCGGCGCGCACCGTTT
>JAPOON010000007.1 GCA_026713405.1 Gammaproteobacteria bacterium | reverse complement strand
GTCCAGCGCCGGGGGCCCGGCGCTGAAGGCGGGCTGGACGGAACAGGGATTGTGGCCCATGTGGATGATCGTGACGGGCGCTTCGGCATCAATCGTCCAGTACAGCAATACCGGGCGCCCGCCCATCCACGGCGACAGATCAACATGACAGTAGATGCCGACGATATACACCAGGGTCGGCAGGCCTTCCATTTCGATGCCGGCCAGTTCCCGGGTGGTGCTCGAGGCGCCATCACAGCCCACCAGCCACCGGGCCCGGATCTGCCGTATCTCCCCTGCCTGATTGACCGTGGCCGTGACGCCATCGTCGTCGTGCACGTAGTCGGTCAATTCGGTCGAGAACAGGATGCGTCCCGGACCCTCCAGCGCCCTGGCCGCGAGCAGCGGCTCGACGAGATCCTGGGGGCAGGACGTGCCCATGCTGGGGCTCGCGGCAAGGCGGGCCGCCATGCGCGACTCGTCCAGGCGGGGCTCGAGACAAGCCAGTTCCTCATGGGCCACGCTGGTGACGAAGCGGATGACGTCCTGGGCCATGGGGTCGGATTGCGCGTGTAGCGCATCCTCGATGCCGATCGAGCGGAAGATCTCGACGGTGCGGCGGTTCACCACATGCGCCTGCGGATGGTCACAGGTGTCCGGGTCGGCCTCCACCAGCAGCGACTCCACGCCGAAGCGGGACAGCAGGGCCGAGAGCGTCAGGCCCGTGGGACCACCGCCGACAATCAGGACAGGCGTGTTTTCGACAGCACTCACCAGCGATCCTCCCCAGGCAGCGGCAGGCACGCGGGTCCGTGCTTCGTGCAAGCTGGACGAACGTGAGCGAATTTCGGGTCGACTCGAATCGTAATCTTCGTATTCATCGTGCTGTGCCAACAGAGTTCGTGCTGCACGATACACGGTTTCACGGCGCCGACGAAAATCGCTTGCTCCGCCGCGAACGGCAGTGCGCAAGCCGGTGAAATTCGCAAGCGGCGCCGTAGCGCCCACGCCTGACTTGCCCGCTAAACGGGACTACAATCGTTCGGCAACGTGATCGGGAAGGCAGGTTATGCGACTCAACGTAAACGGCAGGGAACACCATCTCAAGGGTGTCGACACCTCAGCGCCGCTGTTGTGGGTGCTGCGCGACGATCTGGGCCTCGTCGGGACCAAGTTCGGCTGCGGCATCAGCCAGTGTGGGGCCTGCACGGTGCTCGTGGACGGCAATCCGGTGCGGTCCTGTTCGTACCCCGCATCCGCCGCCGTAGAGGCTGAAGTCACCACCATCGAAGGGCTTGCCGGGCCGAACGGCGAGCTCAACGCCCTGCAGCGCGCCTGGGTAGACCTGGACGTGGCCCAATGCGGCTATTGCCAGGCGGGCCAGATCATGGCGGCCGAGGCCTTGCTGCGGTCGAACCCGTCCCCGAGCGATGCGGACATCGACCGGGCCATGGCGCCGAATCTCTGCCGCTGCGGAACCTACCTGCGCATCCGGCAGGCGGTCAGGGCGGCGGCAACAAGTCTCCGTAGCGGGGGAGGGCGGTCATGATGCCCTCATTCGACACCAGCGCAGGCCTGCCCCGGGAAGTCGGCGAAGCAATCGTCCCTCCCGAAACGGTCCGCATCGACAAGCTCGACCGCCGCCAGTTCCTCAAGCTCACCGGGGTGGTCGGCGGAGGCCTGGTCCTGACGTTCACGGGATTGCGCGCGAGTGCAGGCAGCGGTGCGCTCCGCCCGAACGGCTTTCTGCAGATCGATGCCGGCGGCATCACCCTGTTTGCGAAGAATCCCGAGATCGGCCAGGGCGTCAAGACCTCACTGCCCATGATTGTTGCCGAGGAACTCGATGCGGCCTGGGAAGACGTGCAGGTCGTTCAGTCGCCCATCGACGAAGAAACCTACGGTCCCCAGTTTGCCGGCGGCTCGGAATCCATTCCCATGAACTGGGATTCGCTGCGCCAGGCCGGCGCAACGGCGCGTGCCATGCTGGTGGCAGCCGCCGCGGTCCGGCTGGGCGTGCCACCGGGGGACCTGTCCACCCGCGACAGCCATGTCATCCACGCGCCCAGCGGCAGCCGGATTCCGTATACGGAACTGGCCGCGGCTGCCGCGGACATGCCGGTACCCCCGGGAGACTCGCTGCCGCTGAAGACACCGGACCAGTACCGCCTGCTCGGCACCCGCATCACGGGCGTCGACAACGAGGCCCTGGTGCGCGGCGAGCCCCTGTTCGGTATCGATCAGTCGCTGCCCGGCATGACGTTTGCCGTCTATCAGAAGTGTCCGGCCCAACGCGGCCGCGTCAAATCCTTCAACGGCAAAGAAATCAAAACGTTGCCTGGGGTTCGTGATGTATTCTCGCTGGAGGGAAACGGCAATCCGGGAGAACTGATGCCCGGCGTTGCCATCGTCGCAGATTCCACTTGGGCGGCGATCGCGGCCAAGCGGAAGCTCAAGGTCGAGTGGGATGAAAGCGAGGCCGCCAGCGACAGCTGGAGCGATGCCAGGGCCAGGGCGGAGCGCCTGCGCAAACAGTCCGGCGCAACGCAGGTCGTCGATGCGGGCAATGTGGACGACGCGCTTGCCACCGGCGCCAGTCGCCTCGAATCCTTCTACAGCTACCGGTTCGCCAGCCACGCGCAACTGGAACCGCAGAACTGCACCGCCTGGTTCAAGGACGGCGCCATCGAACTGTGGGCGCCTACCCAGACACCGGGCAGGGGCATTCAGAACGTCGCCAACACGCTCGGCATCGCGCCCGGGAAAGTCACCGTCCACCAGGCCCGCTGCGGCGGCGGTTTCGGGCGCCGGTTGTACAACGACTTCATGTGCGAGGCCGCGGCCATCGCCGCCCGTGTCGACGGGCCGGTGAAGCTGCAGTGGACCCGGGAAGACGACATGTCCTACGACTTCTTCCGCGCCGGCGGCTTCCACCAGCTCGAAGGGTCGGTCGATGAGGCAGGCCGGATTTCCGGCTGGCGTGACCATTTCATCACCTTCGCCGACGGCGACCGCGCAGTCAGCGGCGGCAGCCTCAGGGCCGGCGAATTTCCCGCGGGCCTGATCGACAACCTGCGTATCGAGCAGACGGCGCTCGACTGGCGCACCCGGTGCGGCGCCTGGCGGGCGCCGGGCTCCAATGTATTCGGTTTCGTCATCCAGAGCTTCATCCACGAACTGGCCATGGCGGCCGGGCGCGACCACCTCGATGTATTGCTGGAACTGCTCGGCGAACCGCGCTGGCTGGAACCCGGGAACTCCTGGGCGCTGCACACCGGCCGCGCCGCCGGAGTCGTCAGGCTGGCGGCGGAGAAGGCGGGCTGGGGCCGCGCCATGCCCGCGGGCCGGGGCCTCGGCCTGGCTTTCTGGTTCAGCCACGCCGGCCACATCGCCGAGGTGGCCGACGTCAGCGTCGATGACGACAGGAAGATCAAGGTCCACCGCGTGACCGTGGCCGCCGATGTGGGCCCGATCGTCAACCTGAGCGGCGCGGAAAACCAGTTGCAGGGCTCGGTAGTCGATGGGTTGTCGACCATGCTCGACCTGTCTGTAACCTTCGAGAACGGCCGCGTGGAGCAACCCAACTTCGACCGCTATCCCATACTGCGCATGCCCGACACGCCCGAGGTGGACGTCCACTTCGTAAAGAGCGACTTTCCGCCCACCGGCCTCGGCGAACCGGCCCTGCCGCCGCTGGCTCCGGCGGTCTGCAACGCCATCTTCGCGGCCAGCGGACATCGTATCCGCAGCCTGCCGATCAGCGAGGAGGGGTTCTCGATCGGTTGAACCGAAAGCGTTGGGAGCCCGCGCCGGGTTGGGAACTGCTAGAGCACGACCGGTTCGAGCAGTTGGATGGTCCCTGATTCGGCATCCATCTCCGCCATTCCCCCGACGGGAATGGTCCGCTTCCATTCGATATGGCCGATCATGGCGCCGGAAAAGACGGGTTTGCCCAGGCCGCCCAGGTGCTGCTCGAAGACATCGTTCAGTGAGAAGGTGCCGAACCGGTCCGGCGAGATGCCGCAGCCGGTGAACCCCCCGAGTATGACGCCTGCCGCCTTCTCGAATACGCCCGCGAGCGCCAACTGGGTGAGCATGCGGTCGCACCGGTAGATGTACTCGCCCACTTCCTCCAGAAACACCAGCGCGCCGCTGACATCCGGAAACCAGGGCGTTCCCACCAGGCCGGAAAACAGCGTAAGGTTACCGCCGATCAATCGGCCCCGGGCGCGGCCCGCAGTTATGGTGTGGATCCTGTAATCGCGCACCGCGAGGGTGTCGTTCCTGATTTCCGGATTGCGCATCAGCGGCGCCTCGGCATCGAACAGGATGCTCCGGACCCCCTCGGTGGTGAATTCGGACCAGGGCGAAGAACCGTTGGGGCCGTGGAAGCCGACGAGATTGCACCTGGCCAGGAAGGCGTTGAGGAGCGTGGTGATGTCGCTGTATCCGAGAAAGACCTTCGGATTCGCCGCGATGCGATCGAAATCCAGGTGGGGGAGGGTACGGGCGGCGCCCCAGCCTCCTTTCAGGGCAACGATGCCTTTCACCTCGTCGGCGGCGAAGGCGGCGTTGATGTCGGCTGCCCGGTCCCTGTCAGCGCCGGCGAAGTACCCGTGACGGTCCAGAACGT
>JAPOON010000006.1 GCA_026713405.1 Gammaproteobacteria bacterium | reverse complement strand
CCCGCCGCCGCCGCAGACGGAAAGCTGACCGCCAGGCGCGCCCGGGGCGCCTCGGGGCGATTCACGGCCGCGCCCTTGGTTCACGGCTGCCTCTGTGGCTGAGATTGAATCGATGATACCGCCAGACCGCGTAGCTGATGATGTCGGACGGAAACCGGTGGCGCTTGTAGATGTTCATGCATGAAGTACCTGTTCACCTCGATTAACTTGGCAATACCCCTGGCCGCCGCCCGCGGACGCTCACTTTGCCGTGCCGATAAAACACCAGTTCTTGCAGCGCCTCGCGTGGTGGGCGAGGGACAGCGAGGAGGCCAATCTGCAACCTCAACAGGACCGGCTCCTGCCGGGTGGGATGGACCTGTTCGAGCTGATGGCCTACGCGCTACAGCGATTCCTCGTTGACCGAAACATCGAGGCCGCCAATTTGCGTCTTGGAGTCGGGCAACGGATGCGCATTATTGTCCCCAACGGGTTGCGGTTACGTCAGTTAGCGCCCCGGTCCGGGGCCGTGGAGAGGTTCGTCAGGTGCCCTGTCGGGCTTGACAACAGGCTCATGACGATCAAGGGCTGCTCGGACGCCACAGTGAGCCGCCATTTGCCATCGCCGTCGCCGAGCATGCCCGTCAGACCGATGCCGCCGGACTCCAGATTCTCTGCCCAGACCGTACGCGAACTGCCCGCCGGCACCGTTACGACAACCGCGCCGCCCGGCGAGGCGCCCGTGTCGTCGATACCCGTGATCGTCGCTTCGGTATCCGCCGTCCCCGGATTGACGAGCCGCAGGCCGCTCACCTGATTGGGGTTGCTGCCCGGGTTGAAGATCGCGACGTGCCACTGGCCCAACAATTCGGGCGCCACGTCGTGCATCGATGTCAGGAACCCATCGGGTGTGCGGATGTAGGCGAGCACCTGGATGTCCAATTCGCTTGACAGCACCAGCCGCCAGTCTCCCTCGCCGGCGCCCGTGCTGCCCGTCAGCCCTTTCCCGGCGTTGCCGAGTTCCAGGTCATTCGAGTTGAAGTGCCGCGTCTGTCCGGCACTGAGCGCCAGGGTTACAGGAGGATAAGAAAGGTCGCTGTCGTCGAACACCTCGATCGACACCGTGCCCGGTTTGCCGGAACGGTTGATCACCCGCACGAACCCCTGGCGTCCCAATGGGTCCGAAGCGGCCGGGAACAACGGCACAACATGATTGCCGTCCTCGTCCGGTGTCCGGGGCACCGTCGACAGATTGGTGAGGTGCCCTGTGGGGCTGGACAACAAGCTCATGGTCACGACCGACCGGTCCGATGTAACGGACAGCCGCCACTTGCCCACGCCGTCGCCGAGTGCCCCGTCCAGGCCGGTACCCAGTTCCAGATCGGATGCCGTCAGCGTTGCCGATTCACCGGCCGGGACAGCGACCGCCACCGCCGTGCCGGGCGATGCGCCGGAGTCGTCGATACCGGTCACGGTGACCTCTGCATCCTCGTCGCCCGGGTTGACGAGCCGCAGGTGGCTCACCT
>JAPOON010000005.1 GCA_026713405.1 Gammaproteobacteria bacterium | reverse complement strand
GTCCCGTGCACCGAGCCGGTCGGCCAGGAAGCCGCCCCAGGCGATGCCGATGGCGCCGGGTATACCGAAGATCAGCCCCAGCCAGGTGCCGAGTTCGCCGGTGGGCATGTCGTGCACGCGGATGAAGAAGACGGGCGCCCAGCCCGCCAGGCCGTAGCCCACGAAGGCCGTGAGCGCACCGCCGAAGGCCATGTGCCGGAAGGTGCGCTTGCGCCAGAGAAAGGCGAATGTCTCCATCGCCGACGGCATTGGGCCGGTATCCTCCCTGCCTTCCGAGAGCCCCCGGCGCGGCTCGCGCAGGGTGAAGCGCACGACCAGCGCGAGCAGCAGTCCGGGAATGCCCACCACGAAGAACGCCGCGCGCCAGCCGAAGAACTCGTTGATCCAGCCGCCGGCCGTGAAGCCGAACAGGATGCCCAGCGGAATGCCCAGGGAGTAGACGCCCAGGGCCGAGGCGCGGCGTTCCGGAGGATAGTAGTCCGAGATGATGGAGTGTGCGGGCGGGCTGCAACCCGCCTCGCCGACACCGACGCCGATGCGGGCGAGCAGCAGGTGCCAGAAGTTGAGCGCCAGGCCCGAGATCGCCGTCATCGCGCTCCACACGGCCAGCGCCAGGGCGATCAGGTTGCGGCGGTTGTGGCGGTCGCCCCAGCGGGCGATGGGAATGCCCAGGGTGGCGTAGAAGAGCGCGAAGGCGAATCCGCTCAGCAGCCCGAGCTGGGTGTCGGACAGGCCCAGGTCCAGCTTGATGGATTCCATCAGGATGGAGAGGATCTGGCGGTCTATGAAGTTGAAGGTATAGACCACCACCAGGATGCTCAGGGCGTAGGTGCGAAACGAGGTCTCTGCGCCGTTCAGGGGGAGGCGTTCGTCAGGCATGCCGGCTCTATCCGGCGCGCGCCGGGTCGGGCAGGTCTTGCCGACGCGGCAGGCAGGGCGCTATTTCTTGCCCCTGTCGCCGGGAACCGGCATGGGGAAGGGCGTGACATTGCCGGTGGTGGTTTCGGTAACCTTGGCGACGCCCTCTTTCTCCACCTCGTCGATGCGGATCACGGCGTGCATGGGGATGAAACTGCGCTGCACCCCGTCGAACTCGTTGCGCAGCTTGTCTTCGCCCGGATCGATGACCACCTGAGTGCGCTTGCCGAAGATGTAGTCTTCCACCTCGATGAACCCGTACAGGTCGCTCGAGTAGATGTTGTGGGCGTAGACCTCGTAGATCTGCCCCATGCTGTGGAACAGCACCTTGTAAATGTGGGTTTGGTTGTCGCTCATGGGCCCTATATAGGTACAACGGGCCCGGGTTGCAACCATTTCCCGGTATTGACTGTCGGCCGCCGGTCAGGTTCCACGGCAGGCAACGCGTTTCCATGCCTGTACGGATAGGGCGACAGGGGTATGAACTTTTGCGCCGGTCTGTAGTAGATTCGCCTCCCCCTTTGCAGCAGGCAGCCGAATCCCGTGTCCGACGCCGCATCTAGCCGGCTCTTCGTGAAGACTCACGGGTGCCAGATGAACGAGTACGACTCGGCGCGGATGGTGGACGTGCTGCGGGAGAGCCACGGCTACGAACTTGCCGGTTCCGAAGCCGATGCGGACCTTATCCTGCTGAATACCTGCTCGATCCGGGAGAAGGCGCAGGCGAAAGTTTTCGATCAACTCGGGCGCTGGCGCCGGCTCAAGAACCGCAAGCCCGGCCTGCTGATCGGCGTCGGCGGCTGCGTGGCCAGCCAGGAGGGCGCCGCGATCGCGGAGCGGGCGCCCTTCGTCGATATCGTCTTCGGCCCGCAGACGCTGCACCGGTTGCCGCAGATGGTGGATGAGGCCAGGGCGCGAATCGCCGGCCCGGTGGTGGACATCAGCTTCCCGGAGATCGAGAAGTTCGACAACCTGCCGCCGCCCGGCGCCGACGGGCCGAGCGCGTTCGTGTCGGTGATGGAAGGCTGCAGCAAGTACTGCACGTTCTGCGTGGTGCCCTACACCCGGGGCGAGGAGGTCAGCCGCCCGGTGGCCGACGTGCTCAGGGAGGTCGAACAGCTTGCCGCCCAGGGGGTGCGCGAGGTCAACCTGCTCGGCCAGAACGTCAATGCCTACCGGGGCCCGATCGACGGTGACCGGGCGGATCTGGCCGAATTGATCCACTACGTGGCTACCATTCGCGGCATCGAGCGCATTCGCTACACCACTTCGCACCCGGTTGAGTTCAACGACAACCTCATCGAGGCCTACGCGCAGGTGCCGGCCCTGGTCGACCACCTGCACCTGCCGGTGCAATCCGGTTCCGACCGCATTCTTGCGGCGATGAAGCGGGGGCATACGGTTCTCGAATACAAGTCGAAGATCAGGAAGTTGCGCGGGATACGCCCGAACATCAGCCTTTCCTCGGATTTTATCGTCGGCTTTCCGGGGGAAACGGACGCGGATTTCGATGCCACCATGGCGCTCATCAAGGAGGTCGGCTTCGACACCTCCTTCTCTTTTATCTACAGCGCCCGGCCGGGCACCCCCGCGGCCTCCATGCCCGACCCTACTCCGGCGGAGGTCAAGAAACACCGGCTGGCGATCCTGCAGGATCGTTTGCGGGAGCAAGCGGCGGCAATCGCGCAAGGGATGGTCGGCAGCCGCCAGCGGGTGCTCGTTACGGGAACCTCCAGGCGGGATGCGGGACAGCTTCAGGGGCGGACGGAAAACAACCGGGTGGTCAATTTCGATTGCCCGGACAAGGATCTTATCGGCAACTTCGCCGACGCTCTGGTCACCGAAGCCCTGCCGAATTCCCTGCGGGGCGAGGTGGCCTGAGCAATTTCAGCCTTTGTCCATTGACAGGCACTGCCCGTGGGCCTATATGCTAGTGGCCAATGGGGGACACAAGAGGCGCAACCGCAACAGTTGAGCGATGACCAATCCCGCGCCGCGCCGCGGGAAGACAAGCGCGTGGCGCCGCAGCCAGACGCAGCGCCGCAGGCGGACATAGCGCCGCAGGCAGGCAAAGCGCCGCAGGCAGACAAGAGAGTGGTGCAACTCACCACCAACATCAGCCTAGAACCCAACGATGCACACCGCCTGGTTGTTCTGTGTGGCCCATTCGACCAGAACCTCAAGCACCTCGAGAAGCGGCTGGGCGTGCATATCCGCAGCCGTGGCAACCGCTTCCAGGTCAGCGGCCCCGACCAGCGGGTTCGCGCGGCCGGCGCCCTATTGTCGCAACTCTACCGCGAGACGCTCGAACGCAAGGTCATCGAACCCGACCTGGTGCACCTGTTCCTCCAGGAGTCCGGCGTCGAGGCGCTGCTCGCCCGGCCGGAAGCGGAGCCGGACGACGAAGGCGTGGTCATCCGCACCCGCAAGAAGACGGTCAAGCCCCGGGGCCGGAACCAGACGAACTACACCCAGGCCATTCGCGAGCACGACCTGACTTTCGGCATCGGTCCCGCCGGTACCGGCAAGACCTACCTGGCGGTGGCCTGTGCCGTGGAATTCCTGGAAACCAACCGGGTAGCGCGCATTCTGCTTGTGCGCCCGGCCGTGGAGGCCGGCGAGAAGCTCGGGTTCCTGCCGGGCGACCTCGCCCAGAAGATTGACCCCTACCTGCGGCCCCTGTACGACGCGCTGTTCGAGACCATGGGCGTCGAGCGGGTCAACAAGGCGATCGAGCGCAACGTCATCGAGGTGGCGCCGCTCGCCTACATGCGCGGCCGAACGCTGAACAACGCCTTCATCATTCTCGACGAGAGCCAGAACACCACCGTCGCGCAGATGAAGATGTTCCTCACCCGCATCGGCTTCGGATCCACGGCGGTGGTCACCGGCGACATCACCCAGATCGATCTGCCGACCGGGCAGAAGTCGGGGCTGGTGAACGTGCGCAACGTGCTGCGCGGGGTGCCGGGCATCAGTTTCACGCATTTCGGGTCGCGGGATGTGGTGCGCCACCCGCTGGTGCAGAAGATCGTCGACGCCTACGCGCAGCAGCCGGATACATCGCCGGGCCAGGGCAAGCAGGCCGACCGGGATGCCGGTTGACGTGCAGATCGCCGCCCCCCGTTGTACGGCGCCGTCCGCGTCGAACCTGCGGCGCTGGGCCGAGCGCGCCCTTCAGGACGAAACCGGCGGGGTCTGCGTGCGGGTGGTCGGCGCCGCGGAGGCAGGCAAGCTCAACGGACGTTACCGGGGGGTCGAGAAGCCCACCAATGTGCTGAGCTTTCCGTCGGGGGCGGAGGTTCCCGGGGAGAAACACCTGGGCGATGTGGTGGTCTGCGCGCCCGTGGTCGAGGCTGAGGCACAGGAACAGAACAAGCGTGCCTGCGATCATTACGCCCACATGGTGGTGCACGGCGTGCTGCATCTGCGCGGGTTCGACCATGAATCCGCCGGGGACGCCCGGGTGATGGAAAGCCTCGAGGCAGCCATCCTCAACGAGATCGGCATCGCCGACCCTTACGCCGCATGACCGGGAACCAGCGAATTCCGGAGGTAGACCGCCGGCTGGAAACGGGCCTGCGCACGTTCCGGGACTGGCTCTCCGACTTCTTCAACGATGAGCCGGAGAACCGCGGCGAACTGATGGACATGCTGCGCGACGCGGCAGACCGGGAACTGATGGATGTCGAGGCGCTCAACATCATCTTCGGCGCCCTGCAGGTCTCCGAGATGCAGGCCCGGGACATCATGATTCCCCGGGCGCAACTGGTCTGCCTGGAAGCGGGCAGGCCGCTGAAAGACCTGCTGGACGTGGTCATCGAGTCGAAACACTCCCGCTTTCCGGTGATCGGCGACGACCTGGACGACGTCAAGGGCATACTGCACGCGAAGGACCTGCTGCCGCTGCTCTGCGACGGGGGCGGGTTCGACCTGAAGGACCGCATCCGCACCGCCAAGGTCATTCCGGAAAGCAAGCGGGTGAACGTGCTGTTGCAGGAGTTCCGCGCCACGCGCAACCACATGGCGGTGGTGGTGGACGAGTACGGGCACGTCTCCGGCGCGGTCACCATCGAGGATGTGCTCGAGCAGATCGTCGGCGAGATCGAGGACGAGCACGACATCGATGAGGACAACCCCATCGGCAAGCTCGACGGCGAACTCTTCAACGTGAAGGCGACCACCGCCATCGAGGATTTCAACAGCTATTTCGACGTCAAATTCCGCGAGGACGAGTTCGACACCATCGGCGGCATCGTGCTGAAGGCATTCGGCCACGTTCCGGAACGGGGCGAGCGCGTCGATGTGGACGGTATGCGCTTTGAGGTGCTGTCCGCGGATTCCCGGCGGCTGAGGTTGTTGCGGGTATCCCGGGTGCCGTGAGGGGGCTTTCATGGAACAATTCTCGAACGGGTCCTTGAGTTCACGTCGCTGTAGCCGGCACCAGGGCCAAGTCGAAGCGTTTGGCCTGACGCTGCAGGTTCGCAACCATGCGATCGCGGCGTTCTGTTTCCCACGCAGCCAG
>JAPOON010000004.1 GCA_026713405.1 Gammaproteobacteria bacterium | reverse complement strand
CTCTTCCGATCTAGCCCACCACGACCTGACGCGCCCCAACGTGCTGGTGCTGGAACGGGTCAGGGGCGTGCCGATCGGCGACGTGGCGGCGTTGCGCGCCCGGGGCACGAACATGGAGACGCTGGCCAACCGGGGCGTGGAAACCTTCTTCACCCAGGTGTTCGTGCACAATTTTTTCCACGCCGACATGCACCCCGGAAACATCTTCGTCGATGTCGAGGATCCGGCGAATCCGCGCTACATCGCCCTCGACTGCGCCATCATCGGGCACCTCGAGAAGCGCGACCAGGACTACCTGGCGCGCAACCTCGTCGCCTTCTTCAACCGGGACTACGAGCAGGTGGCTCGGCTGCACTTCGAGTCGGGCTGGATTCCGCAGCGCACCGAGCAGCGGGAATTCGAGCAGGTGATACGGGAAGTCTGCGATCCGATCTTCGCCAAGCCGCTGAGCGAGATCTCCTTCGGCCACTTCCTGGTCGAACTGTTCCGCACGGCGGCCCGGTTCGACATGGAGATACAGCCGCAGCTCGTGCTGTTGCAGAAGACGCTGCTCTACATCGAAGGGCTCGGGCGCCAGCTCTACCCGGAGCTGGACCTGTGGCGCACCGCCAAACCCTTCATGGAAGAGTGGATGCGCGAACGCGTGGGGCCCCTGGCCATGCTGCGCGGGTTCGCCGAGCGGGCGCCGGAGATCATGGAGCAGTTGCCCCGGCTTCCGGACCTGATCCTCGATACGGGCCGCAAGCTGTCAGGTCTCGAAAGTGCGCTGAAGGAACAGCAGGCGAGCGTGCGCCAGCTCGAGGAATCCCTGGCCAGGCAGTATCGCGGACGCCGCCGCAGGCGCCTTTCGGGCGCGGCACTGATGGCGGTCGCCATGGTGCTGCTCTGGGAGCCCGCCATGCAGGCGACCATGGAGGGGCTCGGCGCCGCCGCCGGGCTGTTGAGCGCCGCGGTCGGCTCTTACCTGCTGGTCAGGGCCTGAGGGTCAAGCACGTGGCAAAGAATCCACCGCATGCGACCGACGATGCATCCCGGCCGATGCGTTGCTCGCCGCTCCCGGTGCGACGCGGGCACTTTGTCACGGGTTAGCCGCCAAAGACGCAAGGCGCCGGTAACGCGCCTATAATGGGGCCGGCGGCGGGATGACGGTCGTGGCGCAGTCAACGGCGCAGGGCGCATCCGTCTCATCCGCCGACACCGTAGCTCTGCGAGGAGGCTGACCATGCCTGGAGGATTCGGGCTCACTGAACTGCTGGTCGTTCTGGCCATCGTCCTGCTGATTTTCGGGCCCAGGCGGCTCAAGAACATCGGTTCCGATCTCGGCAACGCGATACGCGGGTTCCGCAAGGCCGTGACCGACGAGGAGGCGAAAGCCGAGGCGGACAAGGACCCGGGCGTCATCGACGGAGAAGTCGCCGGGCAGAAGACCGAGACCAAACAGGAAACGCATGTTTGATATCGGTTTTCCGGAACTGCTGCTGTCGGCGCTGGTCGGCCTGCTGGTAATCGGTCCGGAGCGCCTGCCCGAAGCATTGCGTACCCTCGGTCTCTGGCTCGGCCGCATGCGCCGCAGCTTTTATTCGGTCAAGGCCGAAATCGAAAAAGAGATCGGCATGGATGAAGTGCGCAAGCAACTGCACAACGAATCGGTGATGGAGGAGATGAAGCGCATCGAGCGCGAGGTGAAGGCGACCACCAGTGCTGCTGCCGACGCCACACGCATCGAATCCATCGATCCCGCGCCCCCGCAGGCCGCGGATGCCCGAACATCGGAGCCGCTGCAGGGCCCGCCGGTCGAGGCCGACCAATCGCCGGCCCAACCGGCCAGGTCCGACAGTGGTTGACGGGGCCATGCCCCAACTCGACATGAAAGCGGTAACCGGGTGTGAGGTAACCGCTGTGACGGCATTGTCCGCGATCGAGAGGTCTAACGGGGCGATGCCCCAATCCGACTAGAAAACAGCGACCGGGAGGGAAGTTGATTCATTTGACAACCTTGTTCGCGAACAAGAGGTCTAGCAGCCCGTGGCAAAAGTCCGGCGTAGCACCGAGAGCGCCGATGCGCCCGTCTGACAAGGCGCG
>JAPOON010000003.1 GCA_026713405.1 Gammaproteobacteria bacterium | reverse complement strand
GGCTTCGGCCTGCCGCAGGGAAAATCCGCAGTCGATGAGCAGCAGCGCCTCCCCCATGCGCACGCAAGCCGCGTTGCCCCGGCTGCCGCTGCCGAGGGAAGCGAAGGCGATCAACCCGCGTACTCGCGAATCAGGATGAGCACCTGTTGCCTGTAGTCGTCGGAAACCGGTTCGCCGCCCACGCCGTGGGCGGTAATCGCATGGCGCCGCTCGTCCTCCTGAAGAACGCGCAGCAGGATGTCGGCCGCGTCTTCGCTGCGCCGCGTGCCCTTGAACGGATTGAGCCGGCGGAAGAAGCCGCGCCGCTGCTCCGTCACGGGCCCGGTGAACGCGGTTTCCGGAATGTGGACGAGGCAGGTTCCGGCAACGCGGTCGAGTTCTATGACATCCACCGCCGCGGCATCCAGTGCCTGGTCGAGGGTTGCCCAGGCGCGCTCGGCATCCAGGAAGAGCGTGAGCACCGGGTCGCCGGCCTGGTTCCGGCCGATTTCCGCCTTCTCCTGGCCGGCAATCTCGCGCGCCACCATGGAGACGGTCTGCTCGGCCACCCGGGCGGCGATGTAGGCGCCGAGTTCGTTGAGGAAGTCCCGCTCCACCGGAATCAGCTCGGAGAAGATGGGCTCAAGGTCGACGATGGCATCCGGATTGACGATCGCCCCCCGGTCGCTCTGATGCCGCACGTGGATCTCCGAGGTGAGTTCCCGCACGCCCTGTTCCACCCGCAGCAGCAGCCGTTCCTGGCCGGTGAACCGCCCGCCCGGTTCTTCCGACTTTGCCTCGCGAAGCAGGGCCCGCACCACATCGCGGTAGGGTTCGTCGGCCACGGCGAACCAATCGGTGGTGATGCGCCCGTTGGCCGGCGCCTCGGAGCCCACCGCGACGCCGTTGTCGGCCAGAAACTGCTTGATCTTCGGCCAGACCGTGGTCGGGGGCTCCGGCACGACCAGCCAGATGCGGTCGCCCAGGCGCTGGATGCGAATCTCGTCGCGGTTGTCCGAGGAATAGATGGTGCCGGGCAGCGGCGGGCGCCCCGCGTAGAACCGCGGGTTCTGCTGCTCCGGGATGACGGGGATGGGGAAAGGGTCTTCCACGGTCTGATCGAGGTCTTCGGGGATCACCAGGCCCGGGCCCTGACGGGCATCGATATAGTCATCGGTGGGATTGACGAAAAAGCCCTTGTCGTCGGAGAACCAGCCGCAGCCGGCTACGGATGTCGCGCATAGCAGGAAGGCGCCGCACCCTGACACGCGAAGCCACGCCAGAATCCTTGAGCGGCCTTGATGCGAACAAATGAGTTGCATTTTCGAACTACCTTTCAGAGTCGCGAAGCAACTTGATCGCATTGCCAGGCGGCAACACGCCTGGTTCCCTTTCCCGGCCCGCACCCGATCTTCTTTCCAGTCCGGTGTTCCCGAGCCTTGCCGGGCGACATTCCCTCTTCCCGGCTGCAAACAAGGCTCTCACAGCTATTGGCCTCTCACTGCATTTACCGCGTTCATAACTTCCTTGCGATTTCCTTCAGACAAACAAACCAAGGGCAACCGGATGCCGCTGCCGATCTTTCCGGATTCGAACAGCGCCCACTTCACCGGAG
>JAPOON010000002.1 GCA_026713405.1 Gammaproteobacteria bacterium | reverse complement strand
GGCCGAATTCATCAAGCCCATGCCGCTCGTCCGCCTCGGTCAGAGCAACCGGGCTATCAGGCTGATCCAGAACGAAGACATGTCCTGGTCGCTCGCCCCGGACACCCCCCTCAACGACGGCGACACTCACATCGTGGGTGCCAACGACTACACCCTCACGCTGGCTGACGGCGTTTGGACCGCCACGTTCAGGCCGAAGAGCATGGAAGGCACGCTCGGTGCGAGCGGCGAGAGCGTCATGGTCACGCAGGCGGAAGCTGGCGGCTACATGTACAACGGCATGTTGCTCTCAGACGGGGCCTACGCGAAGGCGACCAATGGCGCCACCTACCTGCTCGCAATAGGTGACGACGGGACGCTGACAGCGACATACATGTCCCACCCGGTAACCGTTCATCTCGGGGATCTGGGTGGCACGATCACGCTGTTCCTGCAAGAGGACCAGATGACCTGGCTGCGGGAAGGCGAGACCGCACCCTTCACGAGTGGGCGCGTGATCAGTATCGAAACCATCGGCAACACCTACACGGTCACCTTGGGAGAGGATGGCATCTGGACCGCCGAATATAACAAGGTGGAGGTCATGGTCGATCTCGGCACCAGCGGGGATGTCTTGACACTGATCCGGGACGAGATGGGCGGTTGGCGGACGGATCCCGAGACGCCGATCCATACGGGCGACACTCGCGAGGCGGCGAACGGCAACGTCTACAGGCTCACCTTTGAAGGGGGAGAGTGGACTGACACCTATGTTCCGGCCACGATGCCGATCCCCGGCACCGGCCTGACTGCTGTTCGCAACGAGGACCAGACGGCTGAACCCGGCTATCACGTCATGGGGTACCCCGACCAAAGACTCGACGAGAACGGACTGGGCAGCCTCACGTCCCCGGACGGCAGCTTCCGCGTCCACATGGATGCTGACGGCAACTTGGTGGCAGTGCTGTACGAAGCGGCGGTCAACGGCAAGAATGACGGCAAGGCCGGCCATTCGTTTGGTGGTGTTTCGGTGATTGGCGACAACGCAGAGACCGTGCCGAACGAGGCGGGAACGATGATCACCGTCGACGGCGTCAACCATTCGACCGACGATCTGTTCAACACGGGCATGTCTACCGTCGAGGGTGACACCATCGTTGCCGGTGTTCTTGAGGAAGTGAGTTTACTGGTGGCCCAGATCAAGGGCCTGATCGCCGTGAACGAGGTCGAAGGCGATACCAAGACCAATTTCACCCAGGACTTCGACGCCAAGTGGGCGGCCATCGACACGGCGCTCAACAGGATCTTCGGCGATACCGATGACGACGATACGACGCTGGACCATATCGACAACCGTCCCAGGAATGTCGAGGACATGGTCGTGACGCTAGATGCGATTGTTGCAGCGCTGTCGGACGCGGACGCCTTCACGGCTGCGATGGGGGATGACGGAGTCTTCAAGGGGCTGATCGCCGACAAGCCTTCCACCAGGATTCCCAAAGCCTTCAAGGCAATTGGCTCCACCGCGACCGCGTACCTCTCAAGGACGGCAAACACACGCTTTGGCATCTTCACAAAGCAGGAGCGGGCCGCAGCTGACTCCGCCTTCGACGATCCCACCTTTGGCGGGTTTGCCTACAGCCCGATGAAGGCGGCCAGGTACGCAGACCTCCCGACCGTCGGCGGAGCATTCTACGCGGGCCGGACAATGGCCGTTGACGGCACCGGCAAGACGATCTACAACGGCAACATCTCGCTCCAGGTCCGCTTCCGCGCCAGGCGCCTTAGCGGCCTGATCGAAAACCTGACGGACGCGGAAGGACAGAGCTTCAAGTACAGTTTCGGTACGGTCGCTGCCATCATCCTCCCCGAGGCGACCATCATGAGCGACGGCTCCTTCATCAAGGATGCCGAACGGTCAGGCCAGATCGTCTTCACGGCGGGACCGGGCAATCCGAAGGCCATATCGCTTGAGAACCGCCCAGTCACAGTCGTCGGCGATGTCGACGTAACCATACCCGGCAGCTCCTTCGCGGGCCAGTTCGTCGGTGACGGCGTGGCGGCCATCGGCACCTGGGCGATCAACGCGAGCACCAGTGAGGCCGACAATCTCACCGGGGCGTTCGGCGTCGAGCGTGGCGAAGAGGTGACCGACCTGCGTCCGGACGTCACGGGCGGCGGCACATCCATGACATCGCTCGACTCGGCGACCCAGGGTATCAGCGCCGTCGACGGCACGGGCGTCATCACCCTCGCGACCGATCTCACCGTGAACGGCGCGGACCTGTTCGAAAGCGGCGGAACGACGATCAACGGAAAGGGCTTCGTCGCCGAGGTGATCAAGGACATCGAAAGCGCGCTCAAGCGCCTGAATTCAGTGATCGCACTGGACGAACTGGGGGAAGAGACTGCTGCTGACAACGGCAGGACCGCGGTCTGGACCGCTCTGGCGACAGCGCTCGATGCGCTGGTCGGAAGCGGCAACGGCGCGCAGATCTTCTCCAGTGGCGACTACGTCACGACCAATGACGATGACACTAGAGCCGACACCAACGCCAGGGAGATGATCGCCAAGCTCCTTGACGCGCTTTCTTCCGAGACCAAGTTCAGATCCGCAGTCCGGGAGGGCGGAGTCCTCTTCGGTACCAGCGGCTTGATCACAGGGGACGAAGCTGCGATCGATGCCGTGTTCGCAAGCGTCATGTCCACGGCCACGGTCGAATACGGAACCACCAGGTACACCCGGTTCGGCGCGTGGAACCGTATAGCGACAACCAGTGCAACCACGGCCCCGAGCGATTCAGGGCTCAATCCTGCCAACGGTGTGTTTGCGTACAGCCCGCTGGGTGCCACCGCGTACGCCACGAACGATCCGAACTTCCCGGCAGGCGTCAATGCCACCTACGAGGGCACCACGATCGCTCGCGGAGACGACGCTGGGAACACGTATTACCGGGGTAGCGTCATGATCGCTGTCACTTGGGCGGCGAATCTCAGCGATGCTGCGAATGTCGGCAACATCACCGCCTCGATCACCGACCTGCGGAACTCCAACGATGGGCTGTACCGGGGGGGCGG
>JAPOON010000001.1 GCA_026713405.1 Gammaproteobacteria bacterium | reverse complement strand
CGGTCTCTGGAATATTGTCCACGCGTGTGGTGCGGACCTTCTGCCGCACCGGCACCATGCGGGGCAAGGGGATATCCAAACCGCCAGCGATGTTTACATCGATGCGATCGATCATGGATTCCATTCTCTCGTGTTTGGAGTGGGGTAGGGCGGAGTCCGCAGGTGAATAAGGCCGTAGTATAGCACGGCCTTAGGCGCCCAATGCCTGGTGCGGAACGGGTTGCGTCAGGCGGGCGGATGCGAAAGTTTTCTGTAGGTGACCGCAAGCGTTTGTCCTATGATGGCGCCATCTGCAAGCCTTACATCACTTGGCGCGCGCAGGCGCCCCGTTACAAGGTGGCCGTTATGACGTTTGATTTGTTAATACAAGGTGGAACGGTGGTCGATGGCACTGGGCGGCCGGGAGTAGCTGCAGACGTCGGTGTCAGCGGCGGTCGGATTGCCGCCCTGGCGGCTGGGCTGGAGGGAGACGCGGCGGTAAATATCGACGCCGGCGGCCGCATCGTGGCGCCGGGATTCATTGATGCGCATACCCATTCCGACTTCACCCTGCTGAGTGCGCCGGGGGCGGACAGCAAGGTGCGTCAGGGCATTACGACCGAGGTGGTTGGCAACTGCGGCTTCTCGCCGGCGCCGGTGGCTCCCGAAACGCTCGACCTGCTGAAAGAATACGTTGGTTTTCTTAACGCCGACCTGCCCTGGAACTGGCAGCGGCTGGGCGAGTATTACCAGCGCGTCAGCGATCAGGGTTGCGCCATGAATATGGTGCCGCTTGTCGGCCATGGCGCCATTCGCATCGCCGTTATGGGGTTCGCTGACCGGGCCCCCAGCGCCAGTGAATTGGTGCACATGCAGCGTCTGGTGGGCGAGGCGATGGACGACGGGGCTTTCGGCCTGTCCTCGGGCCTCATCTACACCCCCGGGTGTTATGGCGACACCGCCGAACTCGTCGCCCTGGCGCAGGTGTCACAGCGGGCCGGCGGCGTGTATGCCACGCACATGCGAGGCGAGGGCGGCACCCTTGAAGAAGCGATTTCCGAGGCCCTGACCATAGGCGAACAAGCCGGAATCCGTGTGCAGATATCCCACCTGAAGGCGTCCGGGCGCGAGAATTGGGGCAAGATGGAGCGGGCCCTGCACATGATCGAGGCGGGGCGGGAACGCGGCATCGACGTAAGCGCGGACATCTACCCCTACATTGCCGGCAGCACGACCATGACCAGCCTTTTCCCGGCCTGGACGTTGGAAGGCGGCATGGATCGCTTTCTGGTTCGCATAGCCGACCCGGATACGCGGCGGCGCATTATCGACGAAGTACAGGGCGACGGTGAGGGTTGGTCGCGGGCCACGGGGTCGCTGGGCTGGGGCGATATCCTGGTGGCGTCATGTCAGCGGGAAAAACAGTTCGAGGGCTGTACGGTGGCGCAGATCGCCGACGCCATGGGGAAGGAGCCCCCCGAGGCCATGATGGATTTCCTGTTGGCCGAACAGGGCAGGGCGGCGGTGGTGCTGTTCATGATGTCAGAGGACAACGTTGCTCGCGGCATTGCACACCCGTTGCTAATGATTGGCTCCGATTCTCTTGCTCTGGCAACAGGGCAGGGCGGCAAACCGCACCCTCGCACCTACGGTACGTTCCCGCGCGTGCTCGGCAAGTACGTGCGGGAGGAACGCCTGCTCAGCCTTGAAGAGGGCGTCCGGAAAATGACCTCCATGGCGGCGGACACCTTCGGGCTCAGCGACCGCGGCGTGCTTGCCGAGGGCAAGGCGGCGGACATTGCCATCTTTGACCCCGAGACTGTCGCTGACCGGGCCTCCTTTGACGAGCCCCATCAGTATTCCACCGGTATCGATTACGTGATCGTCAACGGACAGGTTGTCGTCGATCACGGTGTTCAGCATCCGGTACTGCCGGGTCAGGTCTTGCGGAAATAACGGGGGGTAGGGATGTCTCGATCCACCTTGGCTGATCCCCTGGCGGCGGCGTTGGACCTGCTGCCGCAGGTGCGCGCGGTCCGCGATGAACTCGAGGAGCTCCGACGCATGCCGAGCGCCCTGGCGCGGGCGATCGGCGACGCCGGGCTGTTCCAACTCTACCTCCCGAGCGCCATCGGCGGCGCCGGAGCTCCACCGCTGACGACGTTCCGGGTCATAGAAGAGTTGTCCAAAGCCGAGGGGTCTGTGGGCTGGTGCGCCATGATTGCCAACAGCGTAACGCTGTTCACGGGTTGGCTGGCGCCGGACGTGGCGCGTGAAATGTTCGGACAGCCGCCGGTGGTGCGGATGGCCGGCTCGGTGCGGCCCGAAGGGAAGGCACGGCCGGTCGACGGCGGCTACCGGGTGACGGGGCAATGGAATTTTGCCAGCGGGGTACATCATGCGAACTGGCTGTTCTGCACCTGTATGGTCACGGACGGCGATACGCCGCGCCGTTCCGCCAGCGGAGCGCCCGTTGTTCGCTCGATGTATATCCCGGCCGAAAAGGCAACTATCAAGGACACGTGGTCGGTTGTCGGCATGTGCGGGACGGGAAGCCACGACTTTGTCATCGACGATGTATTCGTGCCGGAGGCACACGCCTTTTCCCTATCCGATCAGCCGAAGGTCGACGAGCCCCTGTGTCACCCGCGGCTGGTTATGGCCGTTGCCTGGACGAACACGGCTGCCAACGCTCTGGGCATTGCTCGCGGCGCCATGGACACCTTCGTCGAACTGGCGAGCCATGCCGGCTCGACGAATTCTACCACCCTGCTTCGCGACCGGCCTCTGGTGCAGTCGCGCATAGCCGAAGCGGAAGCCATTCTCGGCGCCGCCCGGGCCTATGTTCTGGAATCGGTGGGAGCGGCGTGGGAGGCGGTATGCCAGCGGGCGCCCGACCCGGGCCCGGAGATAGCCCGGGCACGGCTGGCCATCACGCATGCCATGCACGAGGCGGTGCGGGCCGTAGACGTGGTGTTCCACACCGCCGGCACCAATGCGGTGTATCGCAAGCACCCGTTGGAGCGGTATTTCCGGGACATTCACGTTGCCGTTCAGCATGCCGCGGGGCTGCCGTCGCATGTCGAATCAGCGGGTAAGGCGCTATTGGGATTGCGCCCGATGGACCTGGGGTGGTGATTAGTATGGGCGCCATTCGGGTGAAGGCACGAGTCCCTTGACCATGGTCAAGGGTTTCCGGGGTTTGCCGAAGTGACTGCTAGAAGGCGGGGGGATTGCCAAGCGTATCGCAGAAACCCTTGGCAATCCGATGAGGAGCTTCCGGCCTATTCGAACATCTTCTTAATATTGTCCAGGCCCATCTGATAAATGGTGCGCAGCGTCTCGGCCATCTCGGCGCCGCCATCTTCAAAGGCGTCGGTGTCGATCTGTCCCAGCCACTCAACGACGGAAGTCCCCGGATCTGTGGCGGGGTATGCCCGCAGCGTGGAACGATAGCGGGCGTCCGTCAGAAAGCCCTTGCTCATGATGTAGGTGTATTCATGCGGCCCTTGATTGGCCATGGGTTCGTCGACCTTCATGCCGTCTTCGAACGTGAGGTAGCGGATCGAACCAACGCCCTTGCCGCTGTTCAACACGCAATCGACGATAACTGCCGGCAAGATCTTGGTTACGTCGCAGAAGCTGCCGATTTCCGCCCAAACGGCTTCGGCAGGGGCGTTTACCTGGATCCACGTATACACGTTGAGGTTCTTCGCATACGCCGTGCCGGTGCCCAATAACAGGGTGATGGCTGCCGCGCCGATCAGCCGGCGCATCGTCCGCTGCAGGTACGTCTGATTCATGTCCGGTATACCTCCTCGCATTCCTCGATTGACTTCGCCCATTCTGAATTCAACGTAAACAGGCGGCTGCTGAGCGGGCGGCAGAATAGCCGTTGCCATCCCTAGGGTCAATACCCCGGTTGCGTTGCCGGAATAGTTCGCATAAGGTGAGCAGCCGCGGGACATCGTGCAGGGTAAGCAATCAGAAGGAGCAGCAGACATGCCGAAGATCAAGCACATTGCCCTTTCGACGCAGAATCCGGAAGAGACGGCCAGGTTTTATACCGAGGTATTCGGACTGGAAGAGATTGCGAAGCTGGATGGCCCGGGGGCTTCCGGGTACTACCTCAGCGACGGCGACATCAACATCGCGATTCTCAAGTTCAAGAGCGACGCCGTGGCCGGTACTGAACGGGGCAAGGAATGGAGCGGTCTGCACCATATCGGTTTTCAGGTGGAAAGCCTGGATGAAATTGCGGCCAAGCTTACCGCCGCCGAAGCGGCGCCGCGCCACGACATCAACCAGGCGCTCGGCGTGGGGATGGGAGGCGCCCATCACGCCAATGTCGAGGTCAAATACAACGGACCGGACGGCGTCATCGTTGACGTGTCGGAGACCGGCTGGGTGGGTACGTCGCCGCTGGAGAGTTGATCTTCCGGGGTGGTGCGGGCAGTAGCCCATGCAGAGTCCCCAGGCACGACGCCGTGTCCTCAAACACGATACCGTTCATCCCCAACGCCCGGGAGGCCGCGACGTTTGCCGGAAGGTCGTCGATAAAAACGCATGCGGATGCCGGCAAGGCCAGCATCGCCAGAACTGCCTCATAGGCCGCCGCGTCCGGCTTCATCACGCCGATCTCCGCGGAAATGGCGATGCGGTCGAAACGCCGTAACAGATCCTGCGCCTCGAGCATCCCTCGCAGGTCGCCGCTGAAGTTGCTCAGCAGTCCCGTCTTCAGGCCTTGTTGACGCAGAGCGTCAATGCTGGACAGGAGTTGCTGATTGAGTACGTCCCCGCCGTAGAACGCCCTCCGCAGTTGCTGCAACTGAGATT